>JAUNRP010000114.1 GCA_030544165.1 bacterium | reverse complement strand
AACTCCTCGAAAACCACCCACCCCGCACTTGACACGACATAGAAGCATCCCTCACGGAGGGGGTGGGAAATCTGACGCACCCTCACGGGGGGAGGGGGAAATCTGACGCACCCTCACGGATTGAGAGTGTGGGGGTGGAGGGGACGGGGCTAGAAGACCGGCTTTCCTCCTGTCACTCCCAGCACTGTTCCCGAGACGTAGGAGGCCTCAGCCGGGGAGGCGAGGAACACGAACGCTCCCGCCAGCTCCGACGGCTGCCCGGCGCGGCCAAGGGGGGTGTCCCCGCCGAAGTCGGGCTGGGAGTCCCCACCCTTGGTGGCGGGCTGCAGCGGAGTCCAGATGGGCCCGGGCGCCACGCAGTTGACCCGGATCCCCTTGGGGCCGAGTTCCTGCGCGAGGTTCACCGTGAAGTTGTTGACCGCCGCCTTGGTGGAGGCGTAGTCCACCAGCGAGACCGAGGGATCGTACGCCTGGATAGAGCTCACGTTGATGATGCTGGAGTCCTTGCCCAGGTGGGGGAGTGCCTGCTGGGTCACCCAGATCAGGGCGTACAGGTTGGTCTTGAAGACCTGGTCCATCTCCTCGGTGGTCACGGATGCGAGGCCCTCCTCGCGCCGCGCCCACTGGAAGCCCGCGTTGTTCACGAGCACGTCCAGGCCACCGAGCCCCTCGACGGCGTCGTCCACCACGGCCCGGGCCGTCGCCTCGTCCTGGAGGTCACCGGGCACGAGGACGCAACGCTGTCCGGCCTTCTCCACCCACTCCTTGGTGTCCTCGGCGTCCGACTGCTCGGCCTCGAGGTAGCTGAGCGCCACGTCGCACCCCTCGCGGGCGAAGGCGATCGCGACCGCACGCCCGATCCCGGAGTCACCACCGGTGATGAGGGCCTTCATGCCCTTCAGGCGTCCGTTGCCCTGCCAGGTCTCCTCGCCGTGGTCCGGAATCGGCGTCATCTCGGAGGTGAGTCCCGGCGGCTTCTGCTCCTGTTCGGGGAATCCGCCCTTGGGTCCGGCGAGCTCCTTGGCGTTGCGGTCAACGGCAGTCAGGTTGGTATCCATCCATCCATTCTTGGAAGGAACCTGGAAAGCCGCATCCGGAGCGGGTGGAGGAAGTGTTCAGACCTGGCGGAGAGCCCGTGGCACCATGCCGTTCTCAATGCCCCAGGCCACGGCCTGGCTCCGGCGCTCCACGCCCATCTTCCGGTAGGCGGAGCGGATGTAGGTCTTCACCGAGTTGATGGAGAGGTAGCAGCTCCGCGCGATCTCGTCGTTCGTGAGCCCGGCGGTGATGAGGGCCACCACCTCGGACTCCCGCGGGGAGAGGCCGGCGTCTCGCCCGGGCCAGTCGTTCATGGAACTGAGCTCGTCCTGCACGGGGGCGGGCTCGATCACCTGCTCGCCCCGGCCCACGCGCACGAGCGCGTCAGCCAACTCGTCCGGGGTGAGCGCCTTTGACAGGTAGGAATCGGCCCCCACCGCGAGGACCTCCTCGATCTGTGGTGACTCCACGTTCCAGGAGAACACCACGATCTTCGATTCGGGCTGCTCCTGGGCGATCTCCTGGACAGCCCGGGCGATCCCACCCGGCCGCGCGTAGCCATCGAACAGGACCACGTCCACCGGCAACTCCGGGGTCACCATCGAGTCCAGCTCCACCACCGAGATGCGGTCATCCCCCTCCAGCATCTTGGCGACGCCAGCCACCACCACGGGGTGGTCGTTGACCACGGCAATGGTGATCGGCTCGGGTGCGAGGGGCATGGCCCCAGTGTATCGCCGCAGGCACCCGGCGGTTGCCGCACCGGCGTGGGCCGGGTGGGCGGATTCCAGGGCTGCTCAGGCACCCTCTCCGAGCGCCTCGAGCGCGTCCTCCCGCAGCACCGTCACACGCTCGCCCTCCACCGAGACGATTCCGGCATTCTGCATCCGCGCGAGCGCCCTGCTCAGCGACTCCGGAGTGGTGCCGAGATAGGAGGCGATGTCCTTCTTCGCGAGCGGAAGCCGGACCGTCCTCCCCGTCCGCGAGGCGGCATCGGGCAGCCGCAGCAGGTACGCGGCCAGCCGCGCTCCCACGTCCGCCTTCTCCAGGGCCAGCAGCCGCTCGCTCTCCACCAGCCGGTTGGAGAGCGAACGCAGCATCTCCACCCCGATCGCTGGGAACTCGGCCACGAGCCGCGCCAGATCCGCATGCGCGAAGACGCACAGCCGGGTCTCCTCGGCCGCCTCGGCGTAGTAGTCGGGAGCGCCGCCAGTGAGGAATGAATGCTCACCCACCACCTCTCCCGGGCCCGCCACGCGCAACAGCCGCTCGCGCCCGCTCGCGCTGGCGTGGACCAATTTCAGCGCGCCCGTGTGCACCACCACCAGTTGCGCGACGTCGTCGCCGGCAACGTGTAGCAACTCCCCACGCGAGAGGCGGACGGGGTGCGCGAAGGAGGCCACGTCGTCCTGCTCGTGCGCACTGAGTCCGCGGAAGATGGGGACCCGGCGCACGCAGCTCTCGTCCTCCCGGTGCAGAACCGTCAGCTCGAGTTCCTTCATGACTCCAGCGTGGCACGGCGCACACTTTCCGCCACTTGACGCACGTCAAGGCCCGCCCGCCGCCACGGACATACCTTCGAAACATGCCACCTGGGCATCCACCTACAGAAGGGATTCACCATGACCACCACCACGCTCCGCGCCGAGGGATTCTCCTGCCCGTCCTGCGTCACCAAGATCGAGAAGTCGCTGACCCGCGTCCCCGGCGTGGCCGCGGCGAAGGTCCACTTCGCCTCCGGACGCATCGAGGTTGACCACGATTCCTCCGTCACCCCCAACCAGCTCGTGGACGACGTGGCGAAGGTGGGCTACCGCTCCCGCGTCTCCGCGTTCTGACCCGCCGCCCGCAACCACTCGAGAGGACCCACCCCATGACCCGCCCCCACCCGCGCTGGCTCCGCCCACTTGCCGCAGGAGCGCTCATCCTCGCCTCGTGGGCAACCGCACGCCTCGCAGGCCCCGTCCTCCCCGCCGACCTGCTGATGCTCGCCGCCGCGGTGGTGGCGGGTCTGCCGATCGTCATCAGCGCCGTCCGCGCGCTGGCACTCAGGGTGGTGGGAATCGACCTCCTCGTCACCGTTGCCTCGATCGGCGCGATCGCCATCCAGAACTACTGGGAGGCCGCCGCCGTCACCTTCCTCTTCGCGATCGGCAACGCGCTCGAGGACGCCACCCTCACCCACACCCGCTCCGCCCTGCGTGACCTGGTCTCCACCGCCCCAGACGAGGCGATCGTCCTTCGCGACGGCGAGCAGGTCACCATCCCCGCCGGCTCCGTCCAGCCCGGGGAGACGGTCATTGTCAAGGCCGGCGCCCGCGTGCCCGTGGACGGCGAGGTCATCTCCGGCACCGGTTCGCTGGACGAGGCCGCCATCACCGGCGAGTCCCTCCCGGTGGACAAGGGCCCGGGCGCCCAGGTCTTCGCGGGAACCGTGGCCACCGCAGGACTCCTCCAGGTGCGCGCCGAGGGCGTGGGTGCCAACACCACGCTCGCCCGCATCATCCACCGCGTGGAGGAGGCGCAGGACGCGCGAGCCAGGATCCAGACCTTCATGGAGAGGTTCTCCGCCTGGTACACGCCCGGCATCATCGTGCTCGCGCTCGTGGGCGGGCTCATCACCCAGAACCTCGAACTCGCTCTCACCCTCCTCGTGATCGGCTGCCCCGGCGCCCTCGTCATCTCCATCCCCGTGGCCATCGTGGCCGGGATCGGCCGCGGCGCCCGCGACGGCGTCCTCATCAAGGGCGGCGAGTACCTCGAGCGCGCCGCCCGCATCTCCGCCGTGGCGCTCGACAAGACCGGCACACTCACCGAAGGCCGCCCCGAGCTCACGGACGTCATCCCGCTCGGCGCCGCCACCCGCACGGAGGTCCTCACCTGGGCCGCCCGGGCCGAGGCCGCCAGCGACCACCCCCTCGCCGCCCCGATTGTGGCCGCCGCCCTCGCCGAGGGCATCACACTCGGGCAGCTCCCCGAGGACGTGGAGGTGGTGGTGGGCCGCGGCGTGCGCGCCACCGCCGGTGGCCGTTCCGTCACGATCGGCAACCTCGTCCTGTTGCGTGAGTCCGTGGGCACCTCCCCGCTCTACGACGACGCCGCCGCGGCCGCCGCTTCACTCGCCTCGGCCGGGCGTACCCCCATGGCCCTCTCCCTCGACGGCGTGCCCCTCGGCGTGATCGGTGTGGCGGACGCGATCCGGCCGGAGGCAGTCGGCATGATCGCCGAGTTGCACCGCCTCGGCATCCGCGAGGTGGTCATGCTGACCGGCGACCAGGAGCGCGTGGCGCGGGCGGTGGCCGGCCAGGTGGGTGTGGACACCGTACGTGCGGGCCTCATGCCCGAGGAGAAGCTGGAGGCTATCCGCGAGCTCCAGGCGGCCGGCCACGTGGTGGCCATGGTGGGGGACGGCGTGAACGACGCACCCGCGCTGGCCGCGGCTGACATCGGGATTGCCATGGGCGCGGCGGGATCCGGGCTCGCGATCGAGACCGCGGACATCGCCCTCATGGGCGACCGGCTCGAGCGGCTGCCCTATGCGCTGGGCATGGCGCGGCGCACCGTGGCCGTGATGCGGCAGAACATCGTGATCTCGCTGGTCACCGTGGCGGCCCTGCTGGCCGGCGTGTTCGCGGGCGGGGTGACCATGTCACTGGGGATGCTGGTCCACGAGGCGTCCGTGCTCGTGGTGATCCTCAACGCCATGCGCCTGCTGCGGCGACCCGCACCGCTGCTCGAGCGGCCGGATCAGCCGGCCGGGAGCTCGGCGAACAGATCGATGGAGTTGCCGTCCGGGTCCTTGAGCGTGGCGTAGCGCTGGCCCCAGAAGGCGTCGAACGGCGGAACGTGACCGGTGTGGCCCGCACCGGTCAACTCCGCGTAGACCCGGTCCACATCATCCGCCGTCCCCATGCTGAACGACAGGGCGATCCGGTGGCCACCCACGGGCACCGTGTAGTCCGGATCGAACGACCGGATCACCTCGAGGGTGTCCCAGGCCAGAGCGGTGCCGTCCGCGAGGGTGGCATCAACGTGGCCCTCGCCATCGAGTCCCTCCGGGATCTGAACGCCCAGGGCGCGGTAGAAGCGGAGGGACGCAGCCATGTCGGAGGTGACGATTCCGATGAATCCGAGGTGGAGTGACATGAGGCCAAGCGTAGGGCGCGGGCGGGCCCGCGGGGTTCAAACCGAAGGGCTGCGGCGCGAACTTGCGGTTGTGGACCGGCCAGGTACCCAGCTTTTCTTGGCCCACGCCCCTGACCTGCGGGTTCACGAAAGTGGCCTCGTGCGTCCCGGTCCACATCCGCAAGTTCGGGGCGTCCCGGCCTCCGATCGTGCGAATCCGGCGGGCTCTGGGCGGCCTCGATTTCGGGGGCAGGCCTCTGACCTGCGGTGATAGATTTCCGCGACCAGAGGGCTCTCGCCGGATCCGCACGTTCGAGCACTCTGCGGGGACGGGACCCCAGAATGGGGAGCCAGACGCCCCCGCGAGGGCGCGATGGGGGGGCGGATCTGCGGGACAGGCGCGCTGCTGGAAGGTTCCCTGACGGATCAGGCCGGGGCGTCGTCGTCGAGAAGGGGGGCAGGGCGGCCGGTGGGGGAGGCGAGGATCCCACTCGCGATCTCGCGAGCGGTCTCCGAATCGGGGCCCTCGCCGGCGGGGAAGAGGGCGGCGCGGTAGTAGCGGAGTTCGTCGATGGACTCGAGGATGTCCGCGAGTGCGCGGTGGCCGCCGGTCTTCTCCGGGGAGGCGAAGTAGGCGCGTGGGTACCAGCGGCGGGCGAGCTCCTTGATCGAGGAGACATCGATGATCCGGTAGTGGAGGTGTCCCGTGAGCTCCGGCAGGTAGCGATCGAGGAACATCTTGTCCGTGCCCACCGAGTTGCCGGCGAGCGGTGCCCTTCCGGCGCGGGGGACGTGCTTGCGGACGTACTTCATGACCTTCTTCGAGGTCTCCTCGAGGGTGAGGCCGTCATCGAGAACATCGAGGAGTCCGGAGGTGGTGTGCATGGTGCGCACCACGGGATTCATCTGCTCGAGTGCCTCGGCGGGGGGCTTGACGATGAGGTCGATTCCGTCGTCGAGGGGGGTGAGCTCGGAGTCCGTGACGATCACCGCCACCTCCACGATCGCATCCTTCTCCGGGTCCAGACCCGTCATCTCGCAGTCGACCCAGACGATCGCATCACTCTTCGAAGCCACGCCCCAAGGGTAGTCGCATGGAGAGGGGCGGGGCGTCAGAACTTCTTGAAGGCGAGCCCGATCACGCCCGCCACGGTCACGATGAAGCCGAGGAGGAGGAGCCAGACTCCTATCCCGAACCCGGTGGAGGCGCCGGCGCTCGTGAGCCAGATCGCCCAGTTCATGGTGGCGAACGAGATCGCCGAGGCACCGGCTCCGGCAACGATGGATCCGGCGAGGTGGAGGCGCCACGAGACGAACGCGAGCACCACACCCACCACCACGAGCACGGGTCCTGCGTAGAGCATCGCGGTGGCGAGGCCCACGGGCATCCCGGCCTGCTCGCCGAAGAGCGTGGCAACATCCTGGTAGGAGAGGGCGCCCGTCGGCGCGTCGATGAAGGTGAGGAAGATCGAGGCGAAGGCGAGAGCTGCGCCCAGGACCGCGATGATTCCTCCGAGCCGGGGGATCCGCTCCCCGGCGGGTAGGGAGCCGCGGCCGTGTGCGTGCGGTGCGGGGGCAAGCTGGCCCTGCGGG
>JAUNRP010000113.1:2875-6775 GCA_030544165.1 bacterium | reverse complement strand
ACCCTCACGGGGGGAGGGGAGAATCTGGCGCACCCTCACGGGGAAGGGGAGCCCCGATGGCGCGGAACCCAACTAGGCTGTGCCCGTGGCCGAGAAGATCAAGATTGGTGTCCTGACCTCGGGCGGAGACGCCCCCGGAATGAATGCGGCAGTGCGCGCGGTGATCCGCGGGGCGCTCGTGAACGGCGCGGACCCGTACGCGATTTACGAGGGCTGGCAGGGCGCCATCGACGGCGGGGACCGCGTGAAGAAGATGGAGTGGTCGGACGCCTCGGCCATCATCGACAAGGGCGGCACCATCATCGGCACCGCCCGCTCGGATGACTTCCGCGAGCGGTGGGGGATGAAGAAGGCCGCCGCCAACCTCCTCTCCCACGGCATCGACCGGGTGGTGGTGATCGGCGGGGACGGCTCACTGGCGGGCGCGGACGAGTTCCGCCGCGAGTGGCCCTCCATGCTGGAGGAACTCGTGAGCGAGGGCGAGATCGAACAGAAGACAGCGGACGCCCACCCCGAACTCTTCCTGGTGGGCCTCGCCGGCTCCATCGACAACGACCTCGTGGGCACGGACACCACGATCGGCGCGGACACGGCCCTGGCCCGCATCCTCACCGCGATCGACCAGATCTCCTCCACCGCCGCCTCCCACCAGCGCACCTTCATCCTCGAGGTGATGGGGCGGCGCTGCGGCTACCTCGCCCTCATGAGCGCGATGGCCGGCGGCTGCGACTACGTGCTCATCCCGGAGATGCCCCCGGCGGAGGGCTGGGAGGAGGAGATGATCTCCAAGCTGGAGGCCGGGCGTGAGGCGGGCCGACGGGAGTCGATCATCATCGTGGCGGAAGGTGCCCAGGACCGGGATGGCAACCCCATCGATTCACGCCGCGTCTCCGAGGCCCTCAAGGAGAAGGCCGGCATCGAGGCCCGGATCACCATCCTCGGCCACGTCCAGCGCGGTGGGACCCCCACGGCGTTCGACCGCTGGATGTCCACCATCCTCGGTTACTCCGCCGTCCAGGAACTCCTCACCGCGGAGCCCGGGACCGAGGGCCACATCCTGGGAGTCCGCCGCAACCGCGTGGCCCGCCTCCCGCTGGTGGAGACGATCGTGAA
This sequence comes from bacterium, assembly GCA_030544165.1. Taxonomy (GTDB): domain Bacteria; phylum Actinomycetota; class Actinomycetes; order Actinomycetales; family Actinomycetaceae; genus JAAZBW01. The sequence goes on along the minus strand of JAUNRP010000113.1, from coordinate 5,662 downwards.
GACCCGCGCAGTGGCCACGGCCATCAAGGAGGGCCGCTACGAGGACGCCGTGGAGGCGCGCGGCCACGGGTTCGGACTCACCCTCAAGATCACGGACACCATGACCCGCCCGCCCTCCAAGGACGTCACCCCGGATGACAAGGGCGCCGGCAAGCGCGTGGCCATCCTCCACGCCGGAGGCCTCGCGCCGGGCATGAACACCGCCGCCCGCGCCGCCGTGCGCCTCGGCCTCGCCCACGGCTACCAGATGCTGGGCGTGGAGGGCGGATTCCCCGGCCTGATCGCCGGCAACGTCCGCGAACTCTCCTGGCGTGAGGTGGACTCGTGGGCGGGGGAGAGCGGCGCCAACCTCGGCACGCAGCGCACCCTCCCGAGCGTGGAGCACCTGTACTCGATCGGCCGCGCCATCGAGAACAACAACATCGACGGCCTCCTGGTGATCGGCGGATTCACCGCCTACCTCGGCGCCCACATGCTCGTGAAGGAGCGCGAACGCTTCCAGGCCTTCCGCATCCCGATCGTCTGCGTGCCCGCCTCAATCGACAACAACCTTCCCGGCGCCGAACTCTCGATCGGCACGGACACCGCCATCAACAACATCGTCTGGGCACTGGACCACATCAAGGCCTCCGCGGCCGCCTCCCGCCGCTGCTTCGTCACCGAGACGATGGGCCGCTACTGCGGCTACCTCGCCCAGATGTCCGGAATCGCCTCCGGGGCCGAGCTCGTCTACCTCCACGAGACGGGCATGACGCTCGAGCAGGTGCTGGAGGACGCCCACCGCATGCGCGACGCCTTCGAGGGCGGCCGCGACCTCTTCCTGGTGGTCCGCAACGAGGAGGCGAACGCCCAGTACTCCTCCGATTTCCTGGCCCGCGCGTTCGAGGAGGAGGGCGGCGGCCTGTTCGACGTCCGCCTCAACAACATCGGCCACATCCAGCAGGGCGGCGTCCCCACCGCCTACGACCGGCTCCTGGCCACCCGCCTCACCGACTACGCCCTCTCCATCCTGGACGAGCAGTTCGAGACCAGCCGCCACAAGGCCTTCTACGTGGGCCGCACCACCGAGGGCGGCCTCACCTCGGCCCCCCTCGAGCACATGATGGACGAGGTGGACCCCACCTTCCGCCGCCCGCTCGAGCAGTGGTGGATGCGCTACCGGGGCGTGGGCGCCGCCGTCTCCCTCAAGGGCGCGCCCCTTCCCCCGCCGCTCGAACTCACCGACCGGGAGCCCTGAGCCGCGCCGCCTCCGCCGCCCACCAGAGGTCCATTCCCGCCGGCCCGTCCGCGAGCAGGCGGCGCAGGTCCGCCGCATCCCGTGGCCGCCCCACCACCACGCCCGCGTGCACCTTTCCGCCCCCGTGCAGCAGCGCCGTCCACGCCTCACCGTCCGGATCGCCGCGCCACACCACGCCGAGGTCCGGCCGCGGCCACCCGATCACGTCCACATCCCGCCCCGCGATCGTGCTGAACACGTGCGGCACCGGCACGGGCGCGGGCTCCTCACCCATGAGGTCCGCCGCGCACCGCTCCGCACTCGCCACCGCCGCGTTCCAGTGCCGGTACGACGACGCCGCGTCACCCACCGCCCACACCCCACCCCACGCCGTGCGTCCCGTCCCGTCCGCGGCCACGTGCCCGCCGCGGGCCAGGAGGTCCGCCGGCAGCCAGTCCGTAGCTGGTCGAGCTCCCACAGCCCCCACGACGACGTCGCAGCTCACCTCACCCTGTTCCGTCACGATGCGCGTGCGGCTGGCCTCCGTCACGGGGTGCCCGCCGCGATAGGTGACGCCCCCCTCGGAGAGCCAGCCGAGGACCTGGTGGGCGGCGTCGGGAGGGAGGACGGTACCGAGCGGGAGGTGGGGCGCGCCCACGAGGGTGACCCGGTGGCCGGCTGCGGCTGCGGAGGAGGCGAGTTCCACGCCGAGCCAGCCGGCTCCCGCGATCCCGAGGTGGGCGGGGGTGTGGGGGGCTGGAGCGAGGCTGGCGCGGAGGCGGAGGGCGTCGTCCCAGGTGGAGATGGTGGCCGCGCCCTCCCACCCTGGGGGCAGGACCGCGCTCGCGCCGGTGGCGATCACCACGGCGGGTGCCCCCAGCGGGGGGTGGGATTCGAACGAGACGCGGGCTCCGCCGTCGGGAAGGGGGGTGAGCGAGGTGGCCCGGAGGCCGGGGAGCCAGCGGGCGTGTGCGGCACCGGGGAACTGCTCGAGGAGGGGCGAGGGGTCCGGGCGGGTGAGGTCCTTGGTGAGGGGTGGGCGGTCGTAGGGCGGGTGGGGCTCGGCGCCGGCCACGGTGATCCCGCCGGCGAAGCCCCGGGCGCGCAGGGCGGTGACGAGGGCGGAGGCGGAGAGCCCGCCGCCGATCACGAGCACCCCGGAGGGGGAGGTCATGGGCACCATTGTGCCCCCGCTAGTGTTGGCGGCGTGATGTTCCCGACCTGGCGCAAACCCGCCGTGTTCGCCGTGTGCGTGCTCGTGCTCGGCGTGGCGGCTGCTGCCTGGTACGTGGACGCCCAGACCGCCGCGTGGGTCCTGGCCGGGGGGTGCCTCGTGGCCGCGTTCTTCCGCGCGGTGGCACCGCCGAAGCATGTGCTCACCGCGCGGTCGCGGGCGTTCGATGTTGCCGTGTTGCTGTTCCTCGGCGCGGCGATCGCGCTGTTGGCCCCCTGGGGGAACATCACCGTGTTGGGCTGACGCGGGGTGGACTGTCGGTGGACCGGCGCTGGACCCCCAGCACCGACTCAGAGCTGGGCGAGGATCTCGTTGAACGTCTGGGAGGGTCGCATCG
>JAUNRP010000113.1:0-2775 GCA_030544165.1 bacterium | reverse complement strand
GCACCGACTCAGAGCTGGGCGAGGATCTCGTTGAACGTCTGGGAGGGTCGCATCGCCGCCGCCGCCTTCTCCGGGTCCGGGCGGAAGTAGCCGCCGAGGTCCACCTCGCCGCCCTGGGCGTTGATGAGCTCCTGGGCGATCGAGTCGGTCTGCTCCGAGAAGGCGGCGGCCACCGGTGCGAACTTCGCGGCCAGCTCGGGGTCCTCCTCCTGGCGGGCGAGGGCCTCGGCCCAGAACGCGGCGAGGTAGAGGTGGGAGCCCCGGTTGTCGATCTCGCCGCCGCGGCGGGAGGGCGACTTGTTCTCGCTGAGCAGGCGCTCCGTGGCCTGGTCCAGGGTGTCCGCGAGGATGCCCGCCGCGGCGTTGCCCGCCCCGGCCTCCTGGCGGAAGGACTCTGCCAGCGCCATGAACTCCCCGAGCGAGTCCCAGCGCAGGTGGTTCTCGCGGGTGAGCTGCTGGACGTGCTTGGGGGCCGAGCCCCCCGCGCCGGTCTCGAACAGGCCGCCGCCGTTCATGAGCGGGACCACGGAGAGCATCTTGGCGGAGGTGCCGAGCTCGAGGATGGGGAAGAGGTCCGTGAGGTAGTCGCGGAGCACGTTGCCGGTCACGGAGATGGTGTCCAGGCCCTCGCGGATGCGCTCCACCGAGAACTGGGTGGCGTCCGCCGGGGGCATGAGGAGGATCTCGAGGTCATCCGTATCGTGCTCGCCGAGGTAGGTCTCCACCTTCTCGATCAGGCGGGCATCGTGCGCGCGGTCCTCGTCCAGCCAGAAGACGGCCGGGGCGCCGGTGGCGCGGGCGCGCGTGACGGCGAGCTTCACCCAGTCGCGGATCGGGGCGTCCTTGGTCTGGCAGGCGCGCCAGATATCGCCTTCCTCCACATCGTGGGAGAGGAGGACCTCACCGGCCTGGTTGACCACCTCCACGGTGCCGGACTGCTGGATCCGGAACGTCTTGTCGTGGCTGCCGTACTCCTCGGCCTTCTGGGCCATGAGCCCCACGTTGGGCACGGAGCCCATGGTGGCGGGATCGTACGCACCGTTCTCGCGGCAGTCGTCCACCACCACCTGGTAGACGCCCGCGTAGGAGGAGTCCGGGAGCACGGCGAGCGTGTCATCCTCCTCCCCGGAGGGGCCCCACATCTTGCCGCCGATCCGGATCATGGCCGGCATGGAGGCGTCCACGATCACGTCGCTGGGAACGTGGAGGTTGGTGATGCCGCGGTCGGAGTCCACCATCGCGAGGCGGGGACCGTTGGCGTAGCCCTCCTCGATGGCGGCGAGGATGCCGTCCTTCTCCGGGAGGTTCTCGGCGCCGGCGATGATCGAGGCCAGCCCGTTGTCCGGGGAGAGGCCCGCGGCGGCGAGCACCTCGCCGTACTGCTCGAACAGGGCGGGGAAGAAGGCGCGCACCACGTGGCCGAAGATGATGGGGTCCGAGACCTTCATCATGGTGGCCTTCAGGTGCACGGAGAAGAGGATGTCCTCCTCCTTGGCGCGGGCGATCTGGTCCGCGATGAACGCATCGAGCGCGTCCGCGTGCATCACGGTGGCGTCCACGATCTCGCCCGCCTGGACCTTCAGCCCGCTCTTCAGGGTGATGGGCTCATCGCCGGACTCGGGCATGAGGCGGATGGTCAGTTCGTCCGCCTCGGCGATGGTCACCGACTGCTCGTTGTGCCGGAAGTCGTCCGCATCCATGGTGGCCACGTTGGTCTTCGAATCCCCGGACCACTCACCCATCGAGTGCGGGTTCTTCCGGGCGAAGTTCTTCACCGACTGCGGCGCCCGACGGTCCGAGTTGCCCTCGCGCAGCACGGGGTTCACGGCCGAGCCCTTCACCTTGTCATAGCGGGCCCGGATCTCCGCGGCCTCACCCTCCGCGCCGTCCTCCGGATAGTCCGGGATCGCGTAGCCCTGCTCCTGGAGCTCGGCGATCGCGGCCTTGAGCTGGGGCACCGAGGCGGAGATGTTGGGCAGCTTGATGATGTTCGCCTCCGGCGTGGTGGCGAGCTCCCCGAGCTCCGCGAGGGCGTCCCCGATCCGCTGGTCCTCCTTCAGGTACTCCGGGAACTGCGAGAGGATCCGGCCCGCGAGCGAGATGTCCCGCGTCTCCACATCCACGCCCGCCGCCTTCGCGTACGCCTCCACGATCGGGAGGAAGGAGTAGGTGGCAAGGAGGGGCGCCTCGTCGGTGTGGGTGTAGATGATGGCCATCTTCGTGAACTCCTCGGGGTAGCGGTCCGCAAGTCTCTCGACATCGAGATTTCCACGTCCAGTCTAGCGCGACATCCGCCGCGAGGCTTCCCCCTCCGACCCCCGACAGTGGCGGCTTCCTCCTCCCGCGCCCCGGCGCCCTGGGCTCGCGTTCCTGCACACCGGAGCCCTGGACTCGCGGCCGCCGAAACCCGACCCAATAACGAGTCCGCGAAACGACTGACTACAGTCACTTGCCGGACACGTTAACGTGTCCGCTTCCGTTCACGGCCTGCCGGGGAAGCTCAGCCCCCGACGTCGGGTGCGTGCGTTCCGTCGAGATCGTGCGGTTGGCGTGCTATCCCCCCGACGTCGGCGGCGTGCGTTCCGTCGAGGTCGTGCGGTTGGCGCGCTGTCCACCCGACGTCGGCCGCGTGCGTCCCGTCCATGCAATCACTTCGTTGTCCACCGCGTGTCTTGCCGATTTTGTGAGAGGTGGCCCCTCCCAGCCCCGACCTCTCACAAATTCGGCATCCCATCCGTCACATCAGTTGCCCCCAGTCTCATTGGCATCAGAAAT
>JAUNRP010000112.1:2498-6800 GCA_030544165.1 bacterium | reverse complement strand
GTGCACCACGTGCGGATGCGTCGGAGTGAGCTCGCGGACCTCCTCGATACACACGATGCGCTCGGACGCGCCCACCAGCGCGAGGAGTGCGGAGAGCATGGTGGTCTTCCCGGACCCGGTGGCGCCCGCGAGCACCCCGTTGGCACGGCGCCGGACCAGGTTCTCCAGCACCTCGCCCACCAGGCGACCGAACGCACCGAGCCGGCCAAGTTCCGCCAGGTCCAGGACGTCCTGGCGGTGGCGCCGCAGCGAGATGGAGGTGCCGGCCGCCGCGAGTGGCGGGATCACCGCGTGGAGGCGAGCCCCACTCGGGAGCGTGCCGTCAACGATGGGAGCGGCATCGTCCAGCCGCTGGCCGGCGAGGGCGGCGAGTCGGACGGCGAGCGTTCGCACGGCGTGCTCGGACCCGAGCCGGACACCCGAGTCCACCATGCCCTCCCCCTGGTCCACCCAGGCGGTGCCCCCGTGGACCACCACATCGGTCACGCCGGGCCGATCGAGGAGGGACTGGAGGGCCTCACCGGCCCCGAGCAGGTGGGCAGAGGCCTCCGCGTGGGCCCTGAGCGCATCCGCCACCGACAGGTGGCTCTCGGCGGCAATCGCGGCGGGGAGCGCCACACCATCCGCCACGAGGCCCCGCACACGTTCGAGCTTCATGCGTGCTCGCGGCAGGCCTTGGCCACCGCACGTGCTGCCTTCATCACCGCCCCTCGCGGCCGGTCCCCCGGCCGCGATCCGTGGGCGCTGGCTGCGGGACCTCCCCTCTCGGTGCCGAGCGGGACAACGGGGATGCCGAGCCGGAACGCCACCTCCTCTGTGCTGAGGGAGCCCGGGCGCACCACGGGAACCACCGCACGCCCCTCACTGGGCGGACCAAGAACCGCGCTCACCCCCGTGACATCGGGCAGTTCCGCCGCCAGGACCACCACGCAAACCGCGGGACCGATCGCATCAACCTCCTCGATCCGGTTCCCCAGGTCCACCACCACGGTGTCATGGGTGCAGGCGAGCGCGTGGAGGGCCGCCCCGTGGCGGCCACGTGGCCCGCCACGCGAATCGGACGTCAGCACCCGTACCCGCTCCCACACCGGAAGGCTGGCATCGAGCCGGTGGGGAAGGAGTGGCCCGGCATCCCCGGTGAGATCGCCCCAGGTGGTTCCGCCAGCGAGCCCCAGCAGGGAGCGCAGCCGCGGGACGGGATCGATATCCACCAGTGCCACGGCGATCGGGTCCTCGGCGAGGACACGGGCGAGGGCGGCCGCCACCGAGGTGGTGCCGATTCCCCCGCGCGTTCCCACCACCGCCACCAGGGATCCGCGTGGATCGAAGCTCCCGGATAGGTGGGCCACCACATCGGACGCGGCGTCCTCCAACACCACGGTGCGGGCGGGCCACGCCTCCCCCAGCCCGGGCTCGAGGACCTCACGCACCACCACCCCGAGCGCCCGTCCCGCGTGCACGGAGGGCACAGGAATCGTGGAGATCACGCGCTCGCCGGGGGTGAGGTCGAACGGCCACGTGGCACAGCGTCGCACGGGGATCCCGGCGAGTTCCGCGAGGTCCCGCAGGGCCTGGTCGTCGAATGGGTCCACCAGGACGGCTCCAACACTCATGCGCCCAGACTCCGCCCACCGCCTCGAACCGGCCAGCACACAGCCGGCGCCTGTGGACAACCACTCCCCCCGCGTCCCTGTGGATGACATGCTCCTGAGGACACCGAGCACCCGTGACGTACGCTGGAGCCGAGCAGCCCGGAAGGAGGGATCGGATGGCCACCTCGGCCGCGTTCTTCGACCTGGACAAGACGATCCTCGCCACCTCCGCCTCCCTCGTGCTCACGGGGCCCCTGCTCAAGGCCGGGCTCATCGGCAAGCGCGACGTGATGCGTGCCGCGCAGTCACAGCTCGCCTACCACCTCCTCGATGCCACCCACGAGCGCTCCGAGCGCGTGAAGGACGATCTCGCCCAGATGGTCTCCGGCTGGTCCGTGGCCGAGTTCGATGCCGTGGTGGCCTCTGCCCTCACCGAGTCCATCCAGCCGGTGGTCTACCGCGAGGCACTCGATGCCATCTCCGCCCACCACGCCGCCGGGCATGACGTGGTGATCGTCTCCGCCTCCGCGGAGGCCATTGTGCGCCCCATCATGCGGCTCCTCGATGCGGACGGCATGATCGCCACCGAGCTCGAGATCGCGGACGGCCGCTACACCGGCGGCATCTCCCACTACAACTACGGCGATGCCAAGCCGCTCGCCATGGCCGCCATGGCCGATCGCCGCGGCTGGGACCTCGAGCGCTGCTGGGCCTACTCCGACTCCATCACCGATGAGCCCCTCCTGCGCTCCGTGGGCCACCCCGTGGCCGTCAACCCGGACCGCGCCCTGCTCCGCATCGCCCGCGACGAGGCCTGGTCCGTGCGCAGGTGGGACCAGCAGGTGGTCCTCAACCGCTCCGGCGAGATTGGCCTGGCTGCCGCAGCGGGCGTGGGTGCCGCCGTCCTCGCCGCCATCCTCCTTCTCCGACGACGACGCCGCCGTTCCGCCTGAGCCTCACGTTCCGGCCGGGTTTCCCCTCCCCGCGGGCCGGCGCCGGGAATTGAGCATTGCCGCACCTTCCACCGCGCCGCCAGCACTCTGACCTCGCGGTTCTCCTTGGACAACCGACCTACTCAAACTGGACACGTTATTGAGTCCGCGAACTGACTGACTACAGTCATTAGCCGGACACGATAACGTGTCCGGTTTCGTTTTCTGGGTCCACACCATGGAACGACGGGTGGTCAAGCGCGCGGAGCGCAGAGGCCACACGGAAGAAGCACGGAGGCCACGCGGGCGGAGCGCGGTGGCCAAACCGGCGAAGCACGGTGTTCAGGCGAGCGGCGCGTGGAGCGCGGATCGCGGCGTGGACTCGGGTGGCGGCCACCCGGCACGCGTCACGGGCATCGGGGGCACCGTTGGAATTCTCCTGTCCAGCCCAGACGGACGAGGATCTCGAACACCTGCATCGCGACAGCGCAGGGTTGCCGGGTGCAGTCAAACCACCCGTAGCGCAGGGTCAGGAGCCCAAGAACCAGATTCTGGTTGTCCCGGTCCATGTCCCGGAACCTGGAAAAGCCCTCGTGACCCAGCCGGCCGTCCAACTCCACGATGAGGCGTTCGAGGTACTCGAGATCGTGGAACCTGTTGCCCCGCCGAACCTGACGCCGGGCCTCCGGGAGCCCATGAGGCCGCTCCACATTGGCGCGGTACGCCCGCTCCAGTTCGGTGTGGACGCCCTCAATATGATCGCGGATCATCCCCTCGACCTCAGCACGGAGAGGGAATCGCCGCCGTGTGTCCATGGCCGCGAGGATTGCCCGCGCCGAGACCCCGGGCCGGCGGAGTCCCGCATCGATCCACCTGGCCGCTGCCTCTGGTTGCCGCTCGCACATGTCGAGGATCGTGTCCGCCAGGGTGGTTCGCGGCGGGCTTCCGTGTGCTTTGACGGGCCGGCGACTCCGGGTGAAATTCCAGGAGTCCGTATCGGGAGTCTTCCGCGATTGAGGCACAAGGACCTCGATGGAGCCCGGCTCCTCCTTCGAGAGCTCCCAGAGATAGGCCGCGGCTTCACCACCGATCACCGCCGACTCCCCTCCGGCGAGCACTGCACCCGCTGCCACAGACACCCACGGCACCGGCGCTGACCCGATGTAGTAGATCCCCCGGGCCACTCGCTGCAGCTCCCCACGCTCCAACAATCGCCGCACGGCTGCACCGGAGACTCCATTCGCATTGGCCTGGCGCGCAAGGATCACTCCACCCTGAGAAGTGGCCAGCTCCTCGAGGTCGGTGGGGATCACGGTTCGTGCGCGCATGGCGTGTATCTTGCCCGGCTCCCGGTCCGGGGTCGGAGGCGGTGTGGGTGAAGTGTGGAGAACCAAGCGGGAGCGCCGCATGTGCAGAACCTGAGGGGGCGACATTCGCGGGACACGCGCAGACACCACGAACCAAGCGCGGAGCAACCACAGGTTTCAGGTCCGCCAACAGCGGGTGAACGGCGGCGGGAATGTTTGGCCCCGGGGGCAGATCGGGCCTACTGTTCCACCAGCGGTACCCCCGCCGCACATAAGGAGCTGACATGTCGCAACCGGTTCCACCGGCCGCCGATCAGGAGAGCACCGATCCGCGTGAGGCCGGAAAATTCTCCCTCTCGGAAGACTGGGCCGCCACCATCCTCGGGCTCGCGCTCCTGGCGCGCGCCCTCACCGGCATCATCCCCGCCGGACTGATCCCCTGAGCGGGGCACTCCAGGAGAACCCGAACCT
>JAUNRP010000112.1:0-2488 GCA_030544165.1 bacterium | reverse complement strand
AAGGCGGTGGCCCAGAGCCCAGCACCAGCGAGCCCGGCGCCGGAGCGATCCACCTCCAAGGTCTGGACCGCAGCGGGCCTCGTGGTGGTCTTCGTCCTGACGGCTGGCGTCCAGTGGCTCACGGACTGGGTCCCGGAGGTGACTGCGGGAACGGGGTTCGGTGAGATCGCCAAGTCCATCGAGTTCCCCATCTACGCGATCCTGCTCGGCTTCGGCGTGAACGCGCTCCTCACCCTGCTCGGCATCAGGGAGAAGATGACGGCGGCGTTCCGCACGGAGTTCTTCATCAAGACCGGCCTCGTGCTGCTCGGGGCCTCCATCAACTTCGGGGTGATCGCGAGCGCGTTCGGGCCCGCCATCCTCCAGGCGGTCCTCCTGATCGCCACGGTCTTCATGTTCACCTGGTGGTTCGCCGGGCTCATGGGCCTCGATGACCAGCTCCGGGCCCTCCTCGCCTCGGCACTCTCCATCTGCGGTGTCTCCGCCGCGGTTGCGGCGGCAGGGGCCGTCCACGCCAAGCGGGAGCAGCTCGCCTACACCGCCACGCTCGTGATCATCTTCGCGGTGCCCATGATCTTCTTCCTGCCGTGGATGGCCACCATCCTCGGACTCTCCCCCGCGGAGACGGGCGCATGGATCGGCGGCAACATCGATACCACTGCGGCGGTCACGGCCGCCGGCGCCGTGGCGGGCGAGCAGCCGCTGCAGATCGCCACGATCGTGAAGGTCACCCAGAACGCACTCCTGGGAGTGGTGGCGGTCCTCCTCTCCGCGTGGTTCGCGTTCAAGACCCAGAAGGCCACCGACGGCACCCGCCCCAGCGCCGCCATCATCTGGAAGTCCTTTCCCAAGTTTGTGCTCGGCTTCCTGATCGCCTCCATCGTGGCCACGATCTTCATCTCCATGGCCGGAGACGCCGCCACACCCGCCATCGCCACGGCGAACGCGCTGCGCTCCTGGTTCCTCTCTGCGGCGTTTGTCTCGATCGGCCTGGAGTTCTCGATCTCCTCCCTCAGGGAGGCCGGATGGAAGCCCATCCTCGTGTTCGCCGCGGCCACGGTGGTCAACCTGATCGTGGGGCTCGGGCTGGCTGTCCTGCTCTGGGGAGGATTCACCTTCTAGGCCCGCCACCGGGATAATCTGTCACGGTGAGTGACACACGCCTGCCCCTACGCCCGGGAGTCGATCCAGCTCCCCGGCGTATGCGCGAACCACTCTGGGCGCTGCTCCTCAGTACCCTCGCCGGAGTCATCATCCTCTCGGCCATCACCACGATCTGGCGCCCCTTTGCTGGCGTGACCCTCCCCGGTACGGTCCCGGCACTCATCCCCACCACGGCCGGCGTGATCTGGGCCAACATCGTGGCGCGCCGCGGCCCACTCCACGTGGCGATCCCCGCCGGGATCGTGCTCCTGATCTCCGCACTGACCCAAGGCCAGGGCCTGGTCTCGCTCATCCCATCGGAGAGCCTCGTCCTCCTGATCGCCGCCACCTCCACCGGCTCCAACTACGGCGCCCACGGCCTCACGGCCGTCTTCCTCCTCACCATCTCGATCGGCGCACTCGCCGCATCCTTCGCCCGCCAGAAGGCCTTCAGGAGCGAATCGCTCGAACGCTTCAGGCTCGCCGCCACCCGACGCTCCGCCCGGGGCGTGACCCCCAATGCGGAGGAGCTCGCGATCGAAGGTCGCACGCCACCTCCCACCCGGATACTCGTCCACATCACCACCGGCATCCTCGGCGCCGCCCTCGCCGGACTCGCGTGCTGGTGGTTCGGTGCCTCCCGCCCCGAGGGCGTCAGCGACATCGAATTTGCCGTGCCCTCCCGCGCACTTCTACTCCTCCTCCTCACCGGAGCGATCGCCGCCCTCGGCGCGTTCTCGGCCTTGGCGCCGGGCAGCGCCGCGATCGTCACGCTCCTCCTCTTCCCACTGGCTCCAGCCGTGGAGAGTGTGGATTCCCTCGCTACCGCGATCGTGGTGGCCACAGCCTTGGCATACCAGGGGATCGCGGTTCCCTCCTTCCTCATCGCAGCAACACTCGCCATGTCCGCGCGGGCCTCCGGCACGGAGGCTGCCCGCAATCCGTCCGAGTAGCGGCATCCCCACCCGCACTCGCCCACTGCGGCGCGCCACCGGCGGAAGGCGGTCTGCACCTCGCTACCGTGGTGAGAGGACCGTGAGGAGGCCCCATGAGCGAGAACGAGAACACCCGCCGCGAGCAGGATGCCCCGCAGGACGAGGGCGTGGCCCTGAGCCCCTACGACTCCGATCTGCGGTCACCCGAGGGTGAACCCGAGACCGGCGAGTTCGAGCTCCCCACTCCCGCCGGCTACGACGAGCCGGAGAGCACCGAATTCGAGCAGGCCATGAGGGGGGAGCAGGGCCCTGACGAGCCGCGTTTCCAGGCGCCGGAGTGGGCGAGCTTCCGTGAGCCCGTCCAGCCCGAGGCCGATCCGGAGCTCCACGCCGATCCCCAGCCGGAACCC
>JAUNRP010000111.1 GCA_030544165.1 bacterium | reverse complement strand
CCGTGCACCTGCCGCTGAGCCCGGAGGCCCAGGCCGAGGCGCGCATCCTGATGCTCTCCTCGAACAACATCCTCAAGCCCTCGGACGGCCGCCCCGTGACCATGCCCTCCCAGGACATGATCACCGGCATCTACCACCTCACGTGGCAGGAGGACGGCGCCAAGGGGGAGGGCCGCACCTTCTCCTCGGTGTCCGAGGCCATCATGGCCTTCGACCTCGGTGAACTGGACGTGTCCGCCAAGATCCGCGTGCGGATGGATGACATGGTGGTGGGCCCGGAGTCCGGAGTGACCGAGGAGGAGAACGAGGACGGGAACGAGGAGAACCAGGACGGCGTCTACGTGGTGGAGACCACGCTGGGCCGCTGCCTCTTCAACGAGACGCTGCCCGTGGACTACGTGTTCGTCAACAAGGTGGTGAACAAGCGCGCCCTCTCGGCGATCGTCAACGACCTGGCGGAGCGCTACCCCAAGGTGGACGTGGCGGAGTCGCTCGATGCGCTCAAGGCTGCCGGCTACTTCTGGGCCACGCGCTCGGGCCTCACCATCGCGATGTCGGACGTGAAGGTCCCCGCCTCCAAGCAGGACATGCTCGTCAAGTACGAGGTCCAGGCGGAGGGGATCCAGGACAAGTACGACATGGGTCTGCTCACGGAGGAGGACCGCCGCTCGGAGCTCATCAAGACCTGGACGGCCGCCACCAACGAGATCGCGGACGCCATGCGTGCGAACTTCGATGACCGCAACCCCGTCTACCAGCTCGTGACCTCGGGCTCCACCGGTAGCTGGGACCAGGTCCGGCAGCTCGCGGGGATGCGTGGCCTCGTGGCCGACCCCAAGGGTGAGATCATCCCGCAGCCGATCCGCTCCAACTACTACGAGGGCCTCTCGGTGCTCGAGTACTTCTCCGCCACCCACGGCGCCCGTAAGGGCCTCGCGGACACGGCGCTGCGGACCGCGGACTCGGGCTACCTGACCCGCCGGCTCGTGGACGTCTCGCAGGACGTGATCATCCGTGAGGCCGACTGCGGCACCACGGCCGGTCTGGTCCTCCCGATCGCCATCGAGGGCCGCGACGGCGCCTGGAGCCGCGCGTCCACCGTGGAGACCTCGATCTTCGCCCGGACGCTCGCCCAGGACGTCACCGATGCGGACGGCAACGTGATCGGCGAGGCCGGCGTGGATATCGGTGACGTGCTGATCAGCAAGCTGCTGACCCACGACATCCGCGAGGTGAAGGTGCGCTCCGTGCTCACCTGCGCCTCCAAGGTGGGCACGTGCGCCATGTGCTACGGCCGTTCGCTCGCCACCGGCAAGCTGGTGGACATCGGCGAGGCCGTGGGCATCATCTCCGCCCAGTCGATCGGTGAACCCGGAACGCAGCTCACGATGCGTACGTTCCACACCGGTGGTGCGGCCACGGCGGAGGACATCACGCAGGGTCTGCCCCGCGTCCAGGAGCTCTTCGAGGCCCGCACCCCCAAGGGTGAGGCGCCCATCGCGGAGTCCGCGGGCCGGGTCAGCGTTGAGGACGCGGACCGTTCGCGCCGCATCGTGGTCACCCACGATGACGGGAGCGACGACGCCGTCTACCAGGTCTCCCGCCGCTCGCGCCTCCTCGTGGAGGACGGCGATCACGTGGCGGTGGGCACCCAGCTCGTGGCCGGTGCGGTGGACCCGAAGAAGGTCCTGCGCATCCTCGGCCCGCGGGCCGTGCAGCGCCACCTGGTGGAGCAGGTCCAGGAGACCTACCGCAGCCAGGGCGTGGATATCCATGACAAGCACATCGAGGTGATCGTGCGGCAGATGCTGCGGCGCGTGACCGTCCTCGAGGCCGGTGACACGAACCTCCTGCCGGGCGAGCTCCTCGAGCGCACCCGCTTCGAGGCGGAGAACCGCCGCGTGGTGTCCGAGGGCGGGACCCCCGCCGCCGGACGTCCCGAGCTGATGGGAATCACCAAGGCGTCCCTCGCCACCGAGTCCTGGCTCTCGGCGGCCTCCTTCCAGGAGACCACCAAGGTGCTGACCGAGGCGGCGATGAACGGCAAGTCGGACCCGCTGCTCGGCCTCAAGGAGAACGTGATCCTCGGAAAGCTGATCCCTGCCGGTACCGGCCTCCAGCGCTACGGCAACGTGGACGTGGAGCCCACCGAGGAGGCCAAGGCCGCCGCCTTCGGCCGCTACGGCTACTCCGAGTTCGACTTCTCCTCCATGGGAGACGCGGACCCGCTGCTGGACGATGAGCTCAACTTCTCCGACCAGCCGTTCGGCGAGGACCCGATCAACTGGAACTAGCCCACCGCGGCATCGTTGCCGGTCCGGTCGTCCCCAGGGGCGCCTGACCGGCAACGGTCGTCTCAGGTGAGTGGGGGAGAGGCGGGACGACGACGCCGGGTGCGGTTCCGTCGTCGGGTGCACCACCCGTCCACGGTGGGCCGACGACGGAGGGTCACCGCCCGTCGTCGGGGCAGGTTGCGAGGGGCGAGAGTGGCGAAGAACACCCGCTCCCGCCTCTCCCGGGCTTTGACGGCCAACAAGCGCCCCGAGTACTCTGGAGGACGGTGCCCGCTGCGCCGGGCCGCCTGACCTCCCCGATTCCTCGGTGGAGATCACGGGCTCCTTCGCCCAGGACCTGCCTCCCGCCCCCGGGTGGAGGCGTGTGCCCGGGTGGCGTGGCGATGCAAACAGACGAACAAGTGCAGTAACGATTTCTGGATGGAGAAGTAGTGCCCACGATTCAGCAGCTGGTCCGTAAGGGCCGCCAGACCAAGGCCGGAAAGTCCAAGACGCCGGCCCTCAAGGGCAGCCCGCAGCGGCGTGGCGTGTGCACCCGTGTGTACACCACCACCCCCAAGAAGCCGAACTCGGCGCTGCGCAAGGTTGCGCGTGTCCGCCTCTCGTCCGGTATCGAGGTGACCGCCTACATCCCCGGCGTCGGCCACAACCTGCAGGAGCACTCGATCGTGCTCGTGCGCGGCGGCCGTGTGCGCGACCTCCCGGGTGTGCGGTACAAGATCGTGCGCGGTGCCCTCGATACGCAGGGTGTGCGTGGGCGCCAGCAGGCGCGCAGCCAGTACGGCGCCAAGAAGGAGAAGAAGTAATGCCTCGTAAGGGACCGGTTCCCAAGCGGCCGCTCGTCGTGGACCCCGTCTACGGCACGCCCGTTGTGACGCAGCTCGTGAACCGCGTGCTGCTGGACGGCAAGAAGTCCGTCGCCCAGTCCATCGTCTACGGCGCCCTCGAGGGTGTGCGTGAGAAGACCCAGCAGGAGCCCTCCTCGGTGCTCAAGCGCGCACTGGACAACGTGCGCCCCGCGCTCGAGGTGCGTTCGCGCCGCGTGGGTGGCGCCACCTACCAGGTGCCTGTCGAGGTCCGCGCCAACCGCGCCCAGACCCTCGCGCTGCGCTGGCTCGTGGACTACGCCCGCCAGCGCCGTGAGACCTCCATGACCGAGCGCCTCATGAACGAGATCCTCGATGCCTCCAACGGCCTCGGTGCCGCTGTGAAGCGTCGCGAGGACGTCCACAAGATGGCTGAGGCCAACAAGGCCTTCGCCCACTACCGCTGGTAGTCCGCTCCACCTTTCGAACAGAGAAGAGACAACGTGGCACTTGACGTGCTGACGGACCTCAACCGGGTCCGCAACATCGGAATCATGGCGCACATCGATGCGGGCAAGACCACCGTGTCGGAGCGCATCCTGTTCTACACGGGCATCAACTACAAGATCGGTGAGTCGCACGATGGTGCGGCCACGATGGACTGGATGGAGCAGGAGCAGGAGCGCGGCATCACGATCACGTCCGCTGCCACCACGTGCTTCTGGAAGGACCACCAGATCAACCTGATCGACACGCCCGGCCACGTGGACTTCACCGTTGAGGTGGAGCGCTCGCTGCGCGTGCTCGACGGCGCGGTTGCCGTGTTCGACGGCAAGGAGGGCGTGGAGCCCCAGTCCGAGACCGTGTGGCGCCAGGCGGACAAGTACGGCGTGCCCCGCGTCTGCTTCATCAACAAGATGGACAAGCTCGGAGCGGACTTCTTCTTCTCCGTGAAGACCATCGTGGAGCGGCTCAAGGCCACTCCTCTGGTGCTCCAGATCCCGATCGGCTCCGAGCACGAGTTCGAGGGCGTGGTGGACCTGGTCCAGATGCGCGCGCTCGTGTGGGAGGGCGAGGTCAAGAAGGGCGAGGACTACGAGGTCCGCGAGATCCCGGCCGAGCTGCAGGAGAAGGCGGACGAGTACCGCTCGATGCTGCTGGAGGCCGTTGCCGAGACCGACGAGGACCTGCTCGAGAAGTACCTGGGCGGCGAGGAGATCTCGGTTGATGAGCTGAAGGCCGGCATCCGCGCCCTCACCATCGCCGGCGAGGCCTTCCCCGTGCTGTGTGGCTCCGCGTTCAAGAACAAGGGCGTGCAGCCGGTGCTCGACGCCGTTCTCGCCTACCTCCCCTCGCCGCTGGACATCCCGCCGGTGGAGGGCCACAAGCCGAACGACGAGGAGACGGTGGAGCTCCGCCGCCCGGACGAGGCCGAGCCGTTCTCGGCGCTCGCCTTCAAGGTGGCCACCCACCCCTTCTACGGCAAGCTCACCTACATCCGCGTCTACTCCGGCCACGTGGCCTCGGGCACCCAGGTGCTCAACTCCACGAAGGGCAAGCGCGAGCGCATCGGCAAGATGTTCCAGATGCACTCCAACAAGGAGAACCCGGTGGAGGTGGCACACGCCGGCCACATCTACGCGTTCATCGGCCTGAAGGACACCACCACCGGTGACACCCTGGCCGCCATGGACAAGCCCGTGGTCCTCGAGTCCATGACCTTCCCGGAGCCCGTGATCCACGTGGCGATCGAGCCGAAGACCAAGGCGGACCAGGAGAAGCTCTCCACCGCGATCCAGAAGCTCGCCGAGGAGGATCCCACCTTCTCCGTGCGACTGGACGAGGAGACCGGCCAGACCGTGATCGGCGGCATGGGCGAGCTCCACCTCGACATCCTCGTGGACCGTATGCGCCGCGAGTTCAAGGTTGAGGCGAACGTGGGCAAGCCCCAGGTGGCCTACCGCGAGACCATCCGCAAGAAGGTCGAGAAGGTGGAGTACGTCCACAAGAAGCAGACCGGTGGATCCGGCCAGTACGCCAAGGTGCTCGTCACCTTCGAGCCGCTGGAGGAGTCCCCGGAGGGCGAGCTCTACGAGTTCGCGAACGAGGTGACCGGTGGCCGCGTGCCCAGGGAGTACATCCCCAGCGTGGATGCCGGTATCCAGGACGCCATGCAGGTCGGCGTGCTCGCGGGCTACCCGCTCGTGAACGTGAAGGCCACGCTCATCGACGGCGCCTACCACGATGTCGACTCCTCGGAGATGGCGTTCAAGGTGGCCGGCTCGATGGTCCTCAAGGAGGGCGTCCGCAGGGCTGACCCGGCACTGCTGGAGCCCGTGATGAAGGTCGAGGTTCGCACGCCCGAGGACTACATGGGCGATGTGATCGGAGACCTGAACTCCCGCCGCGGCATGATCCAGGCGATGGAGGACGCGACCGGCGTCAAGGTCATCCGCGCCCTCGTCCCGCTCTCGGAGATGTTCGGCTACGTCGGCGACCTGCGGTCCAAGACCCAGGGCCGGGCTGTGTACACCATGCAGTTCGACAGCTACGCCGAGGCTCCCCGGAGTGTTGCCGAGGAGATCATCGCAAAGACCCGGGGCGAGTAGTCCCGTTCTGCAAGTAATTCAACAAACCGTAGGACAGGACCTCGTCCTGAGGCAGGTACACTAAGGATCTGCCCCCAGGCTGAGAGACAACTACCCGAGTCCCAGGAGGACACACAGTGGCTAAGGCCAAGTTCGAGCGCACCAAGCCTCACGTCAACATCGGCACCATCGGTCACGTCGACCACGGCAAGACCACGCTCACCGCAGCGATCACCAAGGTGCTGGCCGACAAGTACCCCGACCTGAACACCTTCACCCCGTTCGACAAGGTGGACAACGCTCCCGAGGAGCGTCAGCGCGGCATCACCATCAACGTGTCCCACGTTGAGTACGAGACCGAGAAGCGTCACTACGCCCACGTGGACGCCCCCGGTCACGCCGACTACATCAAGAACATGATCACCGGCGCCGCCCAGATGGATGGCGCGATCCTCGTGGTGGCCGCCACTGACGGCCCGATGGCCCAGACCCGCGAGCACGTGCTGCTCGCCCGCCAGGTGGGCGTGCCCTACCTGCTGGTGGCCCTCAACAAGTCCGATGCAGTGGACGATGAGGAGATCCTCGAGCTGGTGGAGATGGAGGTCCGCGAGCTGCTGTCCTCCCAGGGCTTCCCGGGCGACGACGTCCCCGTGGTCCGCACCTCCGGCCTCAAGGCCCTCGAGGGCGACGCCGAGTGGGCGTCCACCGTCGAGGAGCTCATGGAGGCCGTGGACAACAACGTCCCGGAGCCCGTGCGCGATCTGGACAAGCCGTTCCTCATGCCGATCGAGGACGTCTTCACCATCACCGGCCGCGGCACCGTGGTGACCGGTCGCGCCGAGCGCGGCACCCTGAAGATCAACTCCGAGATCGAGATCGTGGGCATCCGCGACAAGCAGAAGACCACCGTGACCGGGATCGAGATGTTCCACAAGCAGCTCGACGAGGCATGGGCCGGCGAGAACTGCGGTCTGCTGCTGCGTGGTCTGAAGCGTGACGACGTCGAGCGCGGCCAGGTCGTCGCCGCTCCGGGTTCGATCACCCCGCACACCGACTTCGAGGCGAACGTCTACATCCTCTCCAAGGACGAGGGTGGCCGTCACAACCCGTTCTACTCGAACTACCGTCCGCAGTTCTACTTCCGGACCA
>JAUNRP010000110.1:5945-6886 GCA_030544165.1 bacterium | reverse complement strand
GGCTCAGGCGACGGGCTCGGCTCAGGCGTCGGCGTCGCGTCCGCGAGCACCTCGATCTCTACCGACGCCGTGAACGTCTCAGCATTCACCGCCATCCGTCCGCCACCCTCCGGCAGCACCACGACCGAGGTGACCGTGATCGTGTGGATTCCCGGGGCCACCCCGGGCACCACCAACCGGTGGGAAACCGCTCCGGCCTCGGAAACCGTGACTGTTCCCATCTCGGTGCCGTCGAAGAGGATGCGCGCCGCGGCGCCCGCGGGGAATCCGATACCGGTGACAGGGACGCCGCTTGATCCCAGCGTGGCGGCACGCATCGGGGCAATCGGGATCTCCACGTGGGGACCGGGCCTGACCTCACGCACCACCACGAGTTCCGCGGAGTAGAGATGATTCGCATCGCTCACGATCACCTCATACGAGCCGTGTGCTGTGGAGGGGCCGAAGAGCCTTCCCACTCCTTCTCCGTTCTCGTCCGTGGAGATCCGGGTGGCCGCGTCACCGTTCACCACCACCACGTTCACCGTGGAGTTCGGGTCGAAGCCATGGACGCGCACCTCGGTTCCCATACGGCTGAAGTCATCCGCCGTGATGATGACCGGCAGTAGAACGACCAGAGCCCGGGGGTCCGGATCGGGATCAGGGTCCGATCCCGAGTTAGCCGTGACGGTCAGGACCGCGGAGGCGGTGTTCGTCCCGTCCGTCGCCGTCACAGCGAGTTCCCCCACCGTGGCCGTGCGGACCAGGGACACCATGGCGGCGCCGTCGCTGTCCGTGGTCACGCGGGTGTCCACGCCTGCCGCGGAAACCGTCACCTCGGCCTCCGCCAGGAATCCGGCCAGCCGTGCGATCACGCCCGTACCGGCGAGGTCACTCACCGAGACCGTGGAGGGCGCGAGCACCACCCGCGGGTCGAAGACGGGGTCAGGATCCGGATCGGG
>JAUNRP010000110.1:0-5935 GCA_030544165.1 bacterium | reverse complement strand
GTCACCGTGAGGACGGCCGAGGCCGTGTGCGTGCCATCCGTCGCCACAACGGTGACGGCGCCCGCTGCAACGGTCCGCACGAGGCTCGCCACGGCCGCGCCGGCAGCGTCGGTGGTCACCACGGTGTCCTCGCCCGCTGCCGTCACCGTCACCGGGACGTTCGCGGGGAATCCGGCGAGGTTCGCCACGATTCCTGTGCCCGCGAGGCCGCTCTCCGTCACACTCGAAGGCTCGAGTGCCACCGTCGGGGTGAAGACCGGGTCGTCTCCCGTGACCGTGAAGGTCGCCGAGGTCGCCAACATGCGGTCCTCGCTCACGACCTGGACCGTATGCTCACCGGGCAGGTGCACCATGGGGACGCGGTACGTGCCCGCACCCGCGTCATCCACGGTCGTGTGCCCACTCTCGCCGCCGTCCACGTAGATGAACACCAGTTCGCCCGGCCGGAAGCCGTCGAACGTCAGGTCTATCCCGCTTTCGAGGTCAATGGTGAGCGACGGGTGGTACTCGAAGTCGTCCGGGAGAATGGTGA
The DNA here is from genome assembly GCA_030544165.1 of bacterium. Classification (GTDB taxonomy): domain Bacteria; phylum Actinomycetota; class Actinomycetes; order Actinomycetales; family Actinomycetaceae; genus JAAZBW01. The sequence continues at coordinate 5,403 of JAUNRP010000110.1, read as the reverse complement.
GCTCGGCGGTGGCGCGCTGCCCCTCGTAGCTATCGACCCGCACCGTGTAGGTGCCAGGTGCCCACGTCCGATAGAGCATCACGGTTCCTGAGCCGCCGGCGTCGGTGGTGACCGGAGTGTCCTTGCCGAGATAGCTGACGAGATACATCGCGTTGGGTGCGAATCCAGAGAGCTCCGCCTCGACGCCGTCAACTGTGAAGTCTGTGACGGTCACCGTGGAGGGGGTGAGGGTCAGAGTCGCGTCCGGATAGGTGGGGTCGCTCGCCGTCACGGTGAAGGTGGTCCAGGCATCCCGCTGGTAGAGCTCCGTGGTGGCCCGTACCCAGTATGTGCCGACGTCCATCGAGCCCCCCAGAGGGATCGACGCGGTCCCGTCCGCCCCGATCTCCACGTTCGGGTAGGGGACGGTGGTGTACACGGGTGAGAGCTGCCCGTAGGACACGGCGGCCCATTCACCGGGCTCGAACCCAGAGAGCTCGATGACTGCCCCACTCTCCTCCATCTCGTCCTGCGTGAGGGTGGCGGGGTTGACCGCGACCTCGGCGTCGAACTCCGGTGCGATCACGGTGACGGAGGTCGTGGCCTGGGACGTTCCGTCACTCGCGGTGATGGTCATCTCCCCCAGGGTGACCGTGCGGACGAGCGTGACCGATGCCGCGCCCGTCGCGTCGGCGCTCACGTGTGAGTCCACTCCCGCAGCGGAGACGGTGATCTCCGCGTACGGCGGGAAGTGCTTCAGGAAGACAGGTACGCCAGATGAGGCGAACTGCGAGATGGTCGGCGTCTGTGTGGCAGCCGTCATCTCGGGCTCGACCGGCTCATCAACGTCCAGCAGGGTCAGGGTGCCCGTGACGTCGTGGTAGAAGTCCTCCGTGTGGGCACGGACGAGGTAGGTGCCCGGCGAACGGCCACCTGTGAACGTGATGGTCACCGCTCCGGAATCGTCCGTCCAGCCGTACCCGACCGGGTCCGCCTCGGCGCCGGGGACATCCTCGCGCATGGTCACCCACACGTCGATGTTGGGATCGATCCCCGTCACATGAACGCTGATCGGAGTCTCGGTGTCCCACCACGCCACCTCCGAGGGCTGGATCGTGATGGCCGCATTCGAGGGGGCGCGCGTCACCGTGAGCGTCGTCGACGCCGTGAGGGTGCCATCGAGGGTAGCGACCGAGATCTCGTTCGCTCCCTCATACAGGCTCGGATAGATGCGGCTCGAGGCCGCCCCTGCGCCATCGGTGGTCAGCCGACCATCGGCGACCCCATTGATCCTCATCTCGAGCTCCGCGCCCGCGGGGAAGCCCGTGGCGGTGACGAGCGTTCCGGCCTCCTCGAGCTCGAAGCGTTCGATCGTGGCCGGATTCACGGTCACCGCCGGGTCGTAGACCACCGGGTCAGGGATGACAGTCAGTGTGGCCGAGGTGGAGTGGGTTCCATCGGTGGCGCTGACCACCACGTCACCGGCGGAGGCCGTGCGTGTGAGTGCCACCGTTCCGGCGCCGTCGGAGTTCATCGTGGCCGTCGAGTCCACTCCCGCGGCGGACACGGTCACCTGCGCTCCCGCCGGGAAGCCGGACATGCTCGCCACCACTCCGGAGGAGGCGAATTCGGACACGGTCACCGAGCTCGGTGCGAGCGTGAGGGTGGGATCGTAGGTGGGAGTCTGGAGCTCCGCCGTCCACGCCGCAGTCTCTCCCCCACCGCAGCTCGGGAGGTTGGGCATCGTGGCCAGGGCGGTACCACTCGCCGTGGTGGAGGACGTGAAGGAGCCCGAGAGCTCGAACTTCACCTCGTTGCTCGTTCCCTGCTCGCTGTACCAGACGGCGCCGAAGCTCCCATCGGCCGCCACCTGCACCGGACCCGAGGGAATCCAGTACATAGGGACCACAGCCCCGGAGCAGTAGACGTAGGTCTGGACCTCGAATCCCGAGAGGGTGTCCCCATCGAGGGAGAACGAGACGGTGCGGGAGTTCGAGCCCGTGATCGGGCCGGCGTACGTGCCGGATTGCCCGGCAGCGGCCGTCGCGGGCAGCGCCGCTACGACGGAGGAGAAGAGAAGGGCAAGGAGCGCGGCGACCACACCGACTAGTCGTGGTCTCCGGCGCGAACGAACCTGGTGCATCGCATGTCCTCAGATCGGGAATCGGGTCCCCTCCACGCTAGGAAGGACACGCCCGCGCCCACATCCGGGAAAATACTGATCTTCCGGTGCGTCAACTGGCGAGCGCACGCCCAATGCCCGCACGGGTGGTGACGGCGAGCTTGCGCCGGATCGAGGCAACGTGCGATTCCACCGTCCGCGGACTCAGCACCAGCGTGCGCGCGATCTCGGAATCCCTCCATCCATCTGCCACGAGTTCCGCTACCTCGAATTCACGGGCAGTGAGGAGGCTCCAGGACGAATCCCGGCTGGGCGCGGGAGGCGTGACCCAGATGAGGTGGCCGCGCCAGTTCGCGCGTCCACCCGATGCGGCTTCGAGACCCGCCTGTGCCAGCAGGCGATCACCCTCGTAGGCATCGGGCACGTCCAGAGCGCGGCGGAATGCCGTACCGGCGCCGGTCACGTCACCTGCACGCAGACGTGCCATGCCGCGGTAGTTCTCCGACTGGGCGAGGAGGAAGGGCGCCGCGATCTCGCGAGCGGTCGCGGAGACCCGATCGAAGGCATCCTCCGAGGCCGGTAGATCGCCGTCAATGGCGGTGAGAAGTGCGAACTGGCAGTCGACGAAGGAATCCAGCAGGGCACTCCCCACGCTCGCCACGAAGCTCCGCGCCGCCTCGGCATGGTGGCGCGCGCCTCCAACGTCTCCGAGGAAGAGGTGCGGCTCCACCAGATTCGAGTGGGTCATTCCAGTTGCCACCCGATCGGTTCCATCCAGGAGGGCGAGCGCTCGCTTCCCCGCCGCGATCGATCGGGAGAAATCCCCCACCCGCCAGCGGATCACCACCGTGCCGGCGAGCGCGCGTGCGAGGTCCTTCGGATCGCCATCCTCGAAGATCGAACAGATCAGGTCGAACTCCCTGAGGGACTCTGAGAGGTTCCCCAGGGACTCGTTGGTGGACGCCACCCCGTAGCGCGCCCGCGCCTCGAGAGTTCGGTCTCCCAGCGCGAGCGCTGACTCGACGGCGCCCTGGTGGGCTCTGCGCGCCTCAGCCCAGCGCCCGAGTCTCTCCAGCGCACGGCCCAGCAATCGTTCCGCATAGTAGCGATCGATCTGGGATCCGTGTTGCTCCGCCACGTGACGCGCCATCCGGCAGATGTCGAGCAGCGTGCTGGACTGGGCCGAATCGGCCCCCCAGAACCCGATCATCTGCGCCATCCGGAGGAACGTGCGGTGATCACCCGCGGCGCGAGCCGAATCTGCCAGCGCCAGGACGAGGGGGAGGTTCGTCTCGAACCACTGGGCCGAATCGTCGACCCCCATCGGCTCCGTATCCTCAGGGATCCACTCGATGGTCTCCTTCAGGCGGGGGTTCTGACCAAGGACGGCCGCGGTGAGTCGCTCCAGGACGGCAGCGGTGAGCCCCTGCAATCGTCCGGCCACCCACCCCGGTCGATCCTCACGGGCAGAGTCACGGCGGGCCACGTGGGCAACCACATCGTGAATGCGGACGTTCCCGTCGGCGATCGCCACGAGGCCCGCCGCAGCGAGCTCATCGAGGAACCGATGGTCCTCCCCCAGGTACGCGGCGGCAAGGTCCATGTCGATTCGGCCACGGGGTACGTGCGCGAGGAGGCGGAGCGCTCGGACCGCCTCCCCCACATCGTCGATGCTGGCGTGCAGGGACGTGAGTGAGTCGGCGAGTTCGTCGCCGCCGGCGCCCGCCAGCCGCGCCACGTGGTCCTCGATGCTCCAGCCGGGACGCCGTGCGACCGCTCCGGCAAAGAGCCCCAACGCGAGGGGATGACCGGCCAGGAGGTCGAGCGCCGTCCGGACCGTCTCCTCCTCGATCGCGGTTCCGAGCGGCACGCCGCGCTCCGCCAACAGCGCACCCGCAGCAGCATGGTCGAGTCCCCCCAACTCCAGAGCCGCCTCATGGCGAGGGTGGGAGGGAAACGCAGCCCGGGTGGTGATGATGAACCGGCTTCCCGGAGCTGAGGCGGTGACGCGCCTGACCTCGGAAGGTTCGCGCACGTCGTCGAGCACCACGACCCCCGGATGACTGTTCGACGCCTCCGCGAACGCCTCCTCCACATCCGCGCCGGGATCCCTGCCCCAGTGGCCGAGCAACGCCGCCATGATCGATCGCGCGGAGGTGGGTGCGCCGCCGGCCGAGTTCTCCGCGAGGGAGACCCAGGTTCCTTCGGGGCCCGCTGCCTCGGCGGCGAGTGCCGACTTCCCGATTCCTGCGATTCCGGAGACGACCACCACCCTCGCGCCCGCCCGGAACATCTCCTCCACTGCGGCGAGCTCCGCCTCCCTACCAATCACCTCCGCCGGTTGGACCGGTCGGACGAGGGGCAGGCGAAGGGGCGCCGCCGCCTCCATCGACGAATCGGACATCGCCCCTCCCTCCGGCGAACCCCTCGCTCGTGGCCACTCGCGGCCGAGCGCTCGCCGGGGTCCGGTGCTGCGCGCGCCAATCTATCGGAGCCTGCGCCGGTCTGTCTGCTGTCTCTCGCACGATGACCATCGGTTGGACGCACAGGGGCCCGGCCTGCGGAATTCGCAGACCGGGCCCCTCGTGATCAGATCAGATCAGGTCACTCGTCGTCGCCGGCGTGTCCGTCATCGGTCTGGGCAGGCGCGTCGAACGCGTCCACCTCGGAGACCTGGCCCTCCTCGCCGTCCTGACGGCGGGTGCGGGTGCGCTGGCGACGCTCGCCACGCGGGCGGTCGTCGTCCCGGCGCTCCCGGCCACCGCGATCCCCGCGGTCACCACCGTCCCGGCCACCACGGTCTCCGCCACGGTCTCCACGGTCGCCACCATCGCGGCCACCACGCTCACCACGCTCCCCGCGGTCCCGCTGCGGGGCGTCGGCAGCGCCGGCCTCGCCGTCGATCACGGCCCAGAGCGAGAGCTTGCCACGGGCGTCAACCTCGGCGAGCTCCACCTCCACCTTGGTGCCCACGGGCAGGACGTCCTCCACGCTCTCGATGCGCTGGCCACCGGCCATCTTGCGCACCTGGGAGATGTGGAGCAGGCCGTCCTTGCCCGGGGAGAGGGACACGAACGCGCCGAAGGTGGTGGTCTTGACCACCGTGCCCACGAATCGCTCGCCCACCTCGGGCATCTGCGGGTTGGCGATGGCGTTCACCATGTTGCGGGCCGCCTCGGCGGAGGGGCCGTCCACGGCGCCGATGTACACGGTGCCGTCGTCCTCGATGGTGATGTCCGCGCCGGTCTCCTCCTGGATCTGGTTGATCATCTTGCCCTTGGGGCCGATGACCTCGCCGATCT
>JAUNRP010000109.1:6670-6932 GCA_030544165.1 bacterium | reverse complement strand
ATTTCTCCTGTGGCGGCCCCAGCCGCCAAGATGTAGCTATGGGAATCGTGGCGACGGCAGTGGTGCCGATCGTCCTTCTCCTCGGATCCGGTGCACTGCTGCGCCGCCAACTCCTCCCCGCCGCCGAGTTCTGGCAGGGCGTGGAGTGGCTGTGCTACTTCGTGTTCCTGCCCGCGCTCTTCATCTACCCCATCGGTCGGGCGGACCTCTCCATCATCTCGGTGGGTCCGCTGCTCGCCTCCCTGGTGATTCCGGTGCTGGT
>JAUNRP010000109.1:0-6660 GCA_030544165.1 bacterium | reverse complement strand
GGTGGCGTCCGGCCTGGTGATTGGCATCATGAAGGCCGTGCGGGCGGACGGGCCGCGCATCACCTCGATGATCCAGGGGAGCATCCGGCTCAACACCTACATCGGTCTCGCGTTCGCGCAGGCGCTCGGGGGCGAGGCGGGAATCGCCACGTTCGCGGTGGCGGCGGCGGTGATGGTGCCCCTCGTGAACGTGGTGTGCGTGAGTGCGCTCTCCGCCTGGGGGCGGGGTACGGCGGCGCGGAAGCGCGGCGGCATGGTGCGGGAGATGATCGAGAACCCGCTGATCCTCGGATGCGTGGTGGGAATCCTCGTGAACCTCTCGGGCATCCCCATGCCGGAGTTCCTCGCGGAGACACTGCGGCTGCTCTCCACGCCGGCGCTCGTGATGGGGACGCTGGCCACCGGCGCCGCGATCTCCTTCCGGGTGCGGAAGCGTGACGCCTTCGACCTGACGGTGGTCTCCCTCATCAAGTTGGTGCTCCTGCCCCTGGGGACGGGCGCGATCGCTGTGGCATTCGGCGTGGAGGGGCTCGTGCTCACGATCCTGGTGCTCATCACCGCGATCCCGTGCGCCACCTCGTGCTACATCCTGGCCCAGCGCATGGGTGGGGACACCCGGCTGATGGCCTCGATCACCGCGGTGCAGACCGTGCTATCGATGGCCACGCTGCCGGTGGTGTTGGAGATCGTCCAGTCGCTCTGAGGGGTCCGGGGGTCCGTCACCACGTGGCGAGTGAGGTGTTCTGCAACCACTGCGTGAGAGCATCAGCCCACGTGCGCTGGAAGGCGCGCAGGGTGGGGAGGCCCGGCTTGTCTGGCTGGCGGGATTCCCACACGCCGAATGCGCAGAACCCCACGAGCACGTCCACGAGTGGCTCGGTGGCCACCCCGGCATGTGCCGCGATCCGGCGAATCACAGCATCCGTCTCTTCGTGATCTGCAGCCGGGCGCGCAGCGAAGGTGGCCGTGAGGAGGGTGGCGTCCAGCCACGGCGCTCCCCGGACCGCCCACGGCCAGTCGATGAACACGGGGGAGCCGTCCGCCTCCCGGAGGAGGATGTTGTCCGCACGCAGGTCCAGGTGTGTGAGGGTCTCTCCATCCACCGCGGCAAGGCCCCTCTGGGCGCGTTGGTGGAAGGGCTCGAGGTGCTCGAGGGTCCAGGGGTCCAGGTCATCAGGGGGCGCGGACTTACACCGTACATACCCCTGGAACATCGGCCGCATGCGCGCAGACGCGGCGTCGAGCGAGGGGATGGGGCTGGGAGTGAGCCCGGCGCTGAGGGCGAGCGTGGCATCCAGGACGGGCGAGAACGTCTCCGCCGTCCACGGGAGGGACGGGTGATGACCCGGGACGAACTCGAGAATGAGGACCACCCAGCCAGCGTCGTCGTCGAATCCGCCGAGGAGGCGGGGGACGGGCAGGCCCGGGGGGAGGGCGCGCATGACGCGCAGTTCCTGGCGGTGGAGTTCGGGGGAGTGGGCGTTGAGGTCCGGGTGGACGGCCTTGACGAACGCCTCGCGGCCGCTCGCGCAGACCACGTGGTCCGCGGTGCCGGGGGAGAAGCCGTGCGGGGAGGAGGTGTGGCGGATGACGGGGGAGCCGAGCACGTCCTCCACCCGGGTGCGGACGTGGCCCGGCAGGTCATCCCAGGTGATGCGCGGCATGGGGTCAGCCAAGCATGGGGGCCGCGGATCGGTCCACCGAATTCCGCCTAGACTCGCCCGTATGGACGCGGCCCAGCTCGAGATGCGACTTCGGAAGGTGCTGGGGGCCCGTCATCCGGTGGCAGCGGGCGCCGTGATCACCCCTGACGGGACGACGACGGCGAGCGTGGGTGCCGCTGCCGAGTCCGAGTTCGAGATCGGTTCCGTCTCCAAGGGTGTGACCGGGCTGCTGTACGCCGTTGCGCTGGAGCGGGGGGAGGTGAGCGAGTCGACGAGGCTGGGCGAGCTGCTCCCGCTGGAGGAGTGCCCGGCCGCCGGCGTCACCCTGGGTTCGCTCGCCAGGCACCACTCGGGACTGCCCTCGGTGCCCCTGACCGGGGAGAACGTGCGGCGGACCGTGGGGATGATATGGAAGGGCGCGAACCCGTACGGGGACTCGCTGAAGGAGCTGCTCGATTCGGCGCGAGGAGTGCGGCTGCGGAAGCCCCGCTTCCGGTATTCGAACCTGGGCTTCCAACTGCTCGGGCACGCTCTGGCTTCGGCGGCGGGGGATGTGGCGTATCCCGAGCTGGTGCGGGCGCGGGTGGCGGAGCCGCTGGGGATCGCGACGTTCACGGCGCCGTCCTCGGTGGCCGAACTGGGGGAGAACGCGCTGCCCGGGCGTGGCAGTGGGGGCAAGCCGCACGACGCGTGGACGGGCGAGGCGCTCGCTCCGGCGGGTGGGATCCGCGCCACGATCGGGGATTTCGCGCGGCTGGCGAGCGCCCTCGCGGATGGCAGTGCCCCGGGCATTGGGGCACTGGATCCGGTGGCCAAGGCGGGTGCCATGGAGATTGGCGCCGCGTGGATCACGCTGGAGCACCAGGGGCGGCGGGTCACCTGGCACAACGGGATGACCGGGGGATTCGCCTCCTGGATGGGCGTGGATCGGGAAGCGGGGTGCGCGGTGGCGCTGCTGACCGCCACGGCCCGCGTGGTGGACCGGCACGGGTTCGACCTCCTCGCGGAGGTGGTGGAGGGGCGCGGCGGGAGCCACGGCGGCGCGGGCCGCTGACTCTTAGTAGTCCATCTCCATCGCGAAGGTGCGGAACTCGGTGCTGGTGGCGTGCATCTCCCAGATCGTCTCGGCGAGGGTGGCCGGATCCTTGTCCGGGTGACCGGGCTCGATTCCGCCCGGAATGATGAGCTGGCGGACCCGGATGTTCTCCGGCTCGAGCGCCTCGTGGAGCATCTGGGCGTAGGCGGTCTCCCCGGCGAACGCCACCGTGGTGCCCGCGAACTTGGGGCGGGGCTTGAAGGCGGTGCCTCCGTTGATGAACAGGATCGACCCACGGCCGAGCACCCGCATGCCCTGCAGCACCTGATGACAGGCGGCCACGGCTCCGTAGACGGAGAACTCGATGGCGGCGGCGTAGTCCTCCACCGTGGTCTCGAGCACCGGGCGGAGGAACTCCTTCTGGGGGAGGGGGGAGTACTGCAGGACCTCGATCGGGCCGAGATCCTGGACCGCTCGATCCAGGGCAGCGGCCACCGAGCGGTGGTCCCGGACGTTGGCGGCATAACCGCGCACCTGGACGCCGGTCTCGTCGGCAAGGTCCTCCGCGAGGGCGGTCACCCGCTCCTCGTTCTTGGAGATGAGCGCGAGGTCGAATCCCTCGGCGGCGAATCGGCGGGCGCAGGCGGCGCCGAGCTGCCGCCCGGCTCCGACGATGGCATAGACGGTCATGGGTTGCTCCTTCGCACGAATGTGGTTCGAGCCTATCGCCGTGGGGAGGGCCGGTGGATGGCGTGGCCTACTCGAGGAAGGACTCGTCCTGATTCGCCTCGTCGGTGGGGGAGTCCTCGGAGTGGGCGAGGTGGCCACCCAAGAGGCCGCCCACAAGGTACGAGGTGACGGCACCGGCCAGGGTGAGACGTGCCAGGGTGCGTGCTCCCGCGAGCCGGCCCACGAGTGAGACGAGGGTCAGCGTGTTGGCCGCCACGTTGGCGAGCGCGTGGGCGGCGCCGAGTCGGCGGTACTCGTGACTGGGGATGCGCTCGTAGTCGGCCAGTCCGGTGACGATGGCGGGGACAGCGGTGGCGAGGGTGGCCCCTGAGAGCACTCCGGCTGCGGCGTTGCCCTCGTCTCCGAGGGTCAGATCGACGACGAGGGCGCCCACCGCCATGCCGATCGGCATGTGGACGATCCCGGGATGAAGGTGGGTGCCGATCCGGGAGCCGGAGAGGATCTCGCGGAGGTCCTCGTTCTCGGTGAGCTTCTCGGAGGCATCATTGAAGACGCTGACCGGACCATCGAGGCCGGGCATCTTCTCGAAGGCGTCTGCGAACTCGTGGAGGGGGCCGGAGGTCATGGCGATTCCTTTCGTCGATCACCACCAGCGTGTTCCACACGGGCAGGGTGCGCCACTCGAAAAGGCCGGTTACCCCCGGGGCGTGCGCCTACGAGGCGAAGAGTTCGTACGCCACCTGGTGTTCGGGAACCCCCGCTTCGGTGAGCTCCTCCTCGAGGCTCGTGATCATGGGTGGGGGACCGCAGACGAGGAACTGGTATTCGGCGAGATCTCGATCGAGGTACTTTCGGAGGAGTTCAGCGGTCACAACGCCGTGTTCTCCTTCGAAATCGGGCTCGTCATTGAGCACATGAACGACATTGATGTGTTGGAGGGAGTCGATTTCCTCGCGGTACGAAATCTCCTTCTCTTTCTCGTTCGCGTAGAACACGTGCGCCTCGCGATCTGCCGCCGGTTCCAGTTCTTGCCAGATTCGGCGAAACGGCGTGATCCCAATTCCGCCCGCCAGCATGACGAGGGGCAGGTCCGTGGCCCGGGAGATCCGGGTGAAGACACCGAAGGGTCCATCGAGAATGATCTCGTCTCCTGTGGCGGCGTCCTGGAGCCGTGAAGTCTGCGGTCCCTGTTCCTTGGCGGTGACGGCGAGCGCGCCCGTCTCTGGATCAAAGGCGGAGACCGTGTAGGGGTGGCTGTTCTCTCCGAGGGAGTGACGGAGATAGATGAACTGGCCGAGATCCGGGGTGATTCTCCTACCAGCGGGCTCCATGCGTACCTCGGTGGTTCCGTCTCCCACCTCGCGGGCTTCGGCGACGGTGTAGCGAGCGGAGAAGACCCCAAGCTTGTGCAGGAGCCGGTACACGTAGAGGACTGCCACCAGCGCGGTGAGGAACCACCAGTAGTACTGCACGAAGGTGCCCTGGATGGTAGGACCGAGCAGGAAGCTGTGGACGAACAGCAGCGGCGGAACGAGGTAGGACGAGAGGTGGGTGTAGAGCCAGGGATAGAAGCCGAGCTTCTCCCTGAAGAATGCGCTTGTCACGAATATGAATGCGACGATCGTTATCAGAATTATTCCGAGGAGAACAAGCTGCGAGAATCTTTCAGATAAATCGAGCGCAAAAATATTAACACCCTCATTCTCCAGATAGAACAGCCCGATAAATATCGGGTGGAGAAGAATGAGGGGCACACCGAACTGACCGAGCTTTTTATGGATATCCACGACCCACTCGAGGTCGGGGAGAATTCTCGATACCACGCCGCGGAAGCCGAGCAAGAACTGCCAGATCATGAACATGCTGCCGAGGAAGGCGCCGATCTTGGCGAGGTACTTGTACACGTTCACCTGGAGGGAGGCGTCCTCGGGGGAGACGAACGCGAGGGGGAGCAGTGACGTCACCGCGATGAGGATGAGGAGGATCGTCCTCGCCCGATTGCGGCGATCCGCGCTGATGGCGGCTGCGCCGGCCCACATTCCAGAAGTCATGGATCCACGGTACGGGAGCGTGCCCATCTCGCCATGCGGGAGTGCGACAGCAAGCGGGACCACACACGATTCACTGCACCTTCCGATGGCCCATTCGACCTGGATATCCCTCCTCGAGAGGCGTAGGTGCGGGGAGTCGATCGTCAACCGACTCTTGACAACGCACCACCGTCAAGGCAGGATTGACAAGTGGAGGTGGCGACCTCAGCAGCGCAAAGTTGTGACTACCTGCGATCAGGGGACAACAAATGGAAGAGCTTAAGACGGACCATGATCACTCAGGTCTCGATCAGTTAGATGTTCCGAGCCACCCTGCCCGGGACGCGGCTCACTTCCGCCGGATTCTCGCCGCACGCCAGAATCTGGCGGTGGCCGAGCAGGATCTGCGTGACGCCGTGGATGCAGCACGGCGGGCTGGCGATTCATGGGCCATCATCGGAGCGGCACTCGACACAAGCCGGCAGGCCGCACAACAGCGCTTCGGCCGATAAGAGCTCATGCTGGCAGGTTCAGGTTGGTGTAATCTTGGTGTATGGCACGCACCAACATTGACATTGACGATGAACTCGTCCGCGAAGCAATGCACCGCTACGGCCTGGGGACCAAGCGTGAGGCCGTCGATTTCGCGCTGAGGCGCCTGGTCGGCCCGGTGATGACGTTGGACGAGATGCGCGCCATGGAGGGCTCGGGCTGGGACGGGGATCTCCATGCAATGCGCAGTGACGGAGTCGCCGCACTGTGACCGTGCTGGTTGACACCTCGCTATGGATCGAATTCCTACGGGGCACGGGAACGATCGCCTCTGACTACGTTCGGGAAGGTCTTGGGGAACTCGCGACCTCCGAGCCGATCCTGATGGAATTGGTCGCAGGGGCAGCGCCGGGGCGACGCTCAGCCGGGATTGAGAGGCTTCTCCTCAGTCAGAAGTGGCTGCGAGTCGAACCTGGACTGGACTACCGAGGTGCGGCAGACGTGTTCCAAGCGTCTCGTGCCAGCGGACATCCACCGAGATCTCTCCAAGATTGCCTGATCGCCGCCATCGCACTCAGGCACGGAGTCGCGGTCGCGCACCGTGATGCCGACTTCGAGTACATTGCAGCGGCCACGGGGCTGCAGACGATCGACCTGCGGGCGAGATGAAGGCCTAGGGTTTATCCGATAATGTACATTATGTCATTCGCGTAATCTCAGGTCCTCCTCCCTCTTCCCCTCCGGTATG
>JAUNRP010000108.1 GCA_030544165.1 bacterium | reverse complement strand
AGCATGTCCAGCGGCGCCATGCCGCCGCGCTGCACCCAGTGGAGGTCCACCTCGAAGAACATCGAGGGCGCCACGCGCCGGACGATGTCGAACAACCGCTCACCATCGAACTGCGCGAGGTCCACGTGGTGGTTGTGGTAGCAGAGCGTGATGCCCTCCTCGGCGAGCCTCGCGGCGTGCGGCTCGCACGCCGCCGCCCACTCCTCACACGCCTCCTTGGAGACCATCGCGGTGAACGGCATCATGCCGATCCTCACGTAGCGGACCCCGAGCCGCCGGCAGTCGGCCACGATCTTCTCGAAGTGCTCCTCGAGGTTGTCACCGGTGGCGGTGGGGCCGGGCGCGAGCGCAACGGACAGCGCGCCCACCGCCACACCCAACTCGGAAATACCCCGCTCGAGTGCGGCAGTGTTCTCCTCATTCATGGGGATCTGCGAAACCTCCACGCAGCCGTATCCCAGCTCCGCCACGCGCTGCAGCACGGGCCACATTCCCTGCTCCGCCACCTGCTCGCGGAGCATCATCATCTGGACGCCCAGGTTCATCGTCTCTCCTCTCAGGTCCGTACTCAGGCCAGCTCTGCCCAGCTCACGACCGCGTCTCGAACTTGCCCTCGTCCTCGATCCGCTTGTTCAGCTCGGCCAGGTACTGGTCCGCCGGGAAGTCCGTCATATCCACCGGCTGGCCGGTCCACGCAGAGAGCTGCATCGCGTTCGCGAGCCGCACGCCGTGAATGCCGTCGCGGCCCTTGGCCACCAGTTCCTCCCCGTCCAGCACCGCCGCAGCAAAATTGCGAAGGATGTCCGAGTGCTGCTGGCCCATCACGAACTCGTACTCCTTGACCTCCGTGTTCATGTAGGTGGCCATGTCCACCTCGCCCATGAACACGCGGCGCACGTCCTCCATGTCCATCCCCTTGGAGAGCTCCTGCTCGTCCTTGGTGAGCCGCGTGATGGTCACCTTGCGAGAGTCATCCACCACGATCTTGCCGCGATCGAACAGAATCTCCAGGCGATCGGTGCCCACCAGGTCGTTGGTGCAGGTCATGAAGTGGCCACTCCGGCCCTCCCCGAAGTCCACGATCGCGTTGACCTCGTCCTCCACCACCAGGTCTCGCTTGAACCCGAACGCGAGGTGCGCGTAGCAGGAGACCGGCACGCCGCACATCCACTGCCACAGGTCGAGCTGGTGGGGTGCCTGGTTCACCAGCACGCCGCCGCCCTCGCCGCCCCACGTGGCCCGCCACTCGGACTGGTCGTAGTAGCCCTGCGGCCGCCACCAGTTGGTGATGATCCAGCTCGTGTGGCGCAGGTTCCCGAGCTCCCCGGAATCGATCAACGCCTTCAGATCGATGTACAGCGGGTTGGTGCGCTGGTTGAAGAACACCCCGAACTTCAGCTCCGGCTTGGTGTCCGCAAAATCGAACAGCTCCTCCGCCTGCTTGGTGTACACGCCTGCCGGCTTCTCGATCAGCGCGTGGATGTCCCGCTTCAGGGCCTCGATGCCCATCTCCGGGTGGAGGTAGTGCGGCACCGTGGTGACCACGGCGTCCACGTTCCCGGACTCGAGCAGCTCGATGTAGTCCGTGTAGAACGGCACCCCGATCTCCTCGGCCTTCGCCCGCTTGGACTCATCGATGTCGCAGATCGCGGTGATCTCCATGTTCGGCACCTTGCCGCCCTCGATCAGGCCCAAATAGAAACCGCCCTGCGCACCCAGCCCGATGATCCCGAGCCGCACCTTCTCCGCCATGTCCTCTTTCTCCTCTATCCCTAGGTACTTACGTGTGGTTCGCGCCGAAGCTCTGGTCATAGACCGCCTTCAGCATCCGCATCGACTTCATCGCCTCGCCCGGCCCGATCCAGAACGGCTCCGGATCCCCCAGCCGCGCATAGAAGTCACGGATGAACAGCTCGTGCGAGACGCCCCAGTACGCGCGCCCGGCCGATGCCGCCTTCCGTTCCTTCCACTTCTCCCTGGTGCCGTCCACGCGCGTCAGCTTCACGCCGTTACGCACGTACAGCCGCCCCTCCGTCCCCACGATCTCGATCTCCACCGGATGGGTTGAGGGCGCCGTCAGGGTCGCGTAGAAGGTGGTGGCCACGCCGCCCTCGTGCGTGAAGACCGCCTCCGCGGTGTCCTCCACCTCGATCACGGAGCCGTACCGACGCGTGCTCGCGTGGCCCTGCACCTCCACCACGTCCCCCAGCAGCCACTGCACGAGGTCCAGCGTGTGGATCGCCTGGTTGATGAGCAGCCCGCCGCCCGATCCCTCCCACGTCCCGCGCCACGGCTTGGCCCGGTAGTAGCCCTCCGTGCGCGTCCACTCCACCGAGGCCCACGCCCCCGTCACTTCACCGATCGCGCCCGCGTCCAGCAGCTCGCGCGCCTTCTGGGAGGAGACGTTGTACCGGTTCTGGAAGCAGATCCCGATCTTGGTGCCCCGCGCGTGCGCCGCCTCCGCCGCTGCCACGATCCGTTCACCCTCTGCCAGCGTGTGCGCGAGCGGCTTCTCCTGGATCACGTGCACGCCCGCCTCGAGCGCCTGGATCGTGGGGTCCGCGTGCTGGTTGTGCGGGGTCGTGATGTGCACGACGTCGGGCCTCACCTCCCGCAACATCTCACCCAGATCCGTATACCCCCGGGTCCCCGTCATGCGCGTGGCCGCATCGAGCGCGGCCTCGTCCGTGTCACAAACGGCTACCAGCTCGGCCCCCTCGATCGCGTCGATCCCCTCATAGTGGATGGTTGCCACGTCCCCACATCCGACGACGGCGGCCCTCACCATGGGTGCACCGTCTCCCGTCGCGTCCCACTCACCCGAGTCAGGACCAACGTGAGCGGACGTGCCACGGGGGGCGTCGTCGTCGGACGGCATCAGCGGTACTCGATCCCCAGGTCTCGGAGGATCCCGGTGAGGGCCGTGTGGGCGTCCGTCCACAGGTCCGGGCCGCAGAGGCCGCCGAACGCGTCGAAGTCACCGAGGTGGGGTTCGATCGAGAGGAAGCCGTCGTAGCCGGAGTCGCGGAGCGCGGCGAGGACCTCGGGGACCTGGCCGTCGCCCTCGCCGGCGGGGACCACCTGGGAGTCAGAGGAGCGGGCGTCCTTGATGTGGACGTAGCGGGTCCACTCGAGCACCTTCGGGAGGGCCTCGTCCGCGGGCTTGACGCCGCACTGGACGTAGTTGGCGGGATCGAACGTGAGGGCGAGGTTCTCATCCCCGAGGGTCTGGATGAGGTCCACGCAGCGCTCGGGGGTGTCCCCGTAGATGTCCTTCTCGTTCTCGTGGAGGAAGAGCACGCCAGCGTCCCTGGCCACCTCCACCATCTGGCCGAGGCGGTCCATGACCTCGGTGCGGTGCGCGGAGTAGTCGGTGGAGTCCTCCGGCATGAAGAAGGAGAAGGTGCGCATGTTGAGTGTGCCGAACTCGTGGGCCACGTCCATGCCGTGCTTGGCGCGGTCCAGGTGCTGGGGGAACGGGTCCGTGATCTGGATCTTGCCGAGGTCCGAGCCAACGGCGGAGAGCGCGATGCCCGCGTCATCCAGCATCTGCTTGGCCTCCTTGCGCTGCACGGGGCTCAGGTCCAGGACCTTGGTGGCCCACGCGCTGCGCATCTCGATGTGTGTGAGGCCGAGCTTCTGCATGAGCGCGAGCTGCTCCGCGAAATCGTGGCTCACCTCATCGGCGAACCCGGTCAATGTCCACATGATCGATCCCTCTCCCTCGAGTGGATTCAGCCTAGGTGGGGAGATGGCGGGCCGCCCGGGTTGCCAACAAGGTTGCCGGTGCCGCCCCCGCTTCATCTGTTCGTGAGGGTGCGTCAGATTTTCTCGCGGGTGCTGGTTATCTACCATGAGAAGAGCAATCGAGGGAGGGGTGGCGCAATGATCTTCAAGGCGCTCGGCAATCAGTTCTCCAAAGACGTCCGGGTGGAGGTGCTCGATCCGCCGGGGGGCGCATTCAACCGGTGGGACGGCGAGTTGCTGGTGCGCGCGCGGGTGACCGCCCTGCGGGACGTGTCCTTCCCGAGCGTCCGGGTCCGGCTGGTCCGCGAGCACCACTCCACCTCGCGGGACTCGAAGGGCCGGTCACGGAAAAACGTGAACCGGCGAGTGCTCGGTGAGAAGCAGTTCGTCGGGCTGGCGCTCACGGCAGGCCAGTCGGACGAGTTCGAGACCACACTCATCTACGATTACCGCCGCAACGACCCGGAGGTTCGTTTCCGCGACGGGGGAATCCGGGGGTTCTTCGGGAAGATGGGGTTGCGCGGAGACATCCGGTACCACCTGGAGTTCCACTTCGAGACGGAGCGGTGGTTCGGCACCACGCACAAGGAGCGGTTGATCCCGGTCACCTGACTCTCCAGAATTCCGTGAGGGTGCGTCAGATTTTCGTGAGGGTGCGCCAGATCCGAGTGCATCACCGCGCGGCGCGCGCGTCGAACGCTGCCGACCACAGCGGGAGGTGAGGGGAGGTGCCAGGGCGAGTTGGTCGTCGTCGAAATCCCCGGCAAGTACTGATACTCAGAGGGCGAGGACGCCACGGACGATCGCCAGCCCGGCGCCCAGAACGGCGAGCCCCACGGCGAGGCGCCGCGCCGCGGCCGGAGAGACGCGGCGCTCGAGGCGGCTGCCGATCGCCACTCCGACCACCACCAGCACCACCACCGCTGGGATGACCCACACCGGGGGGAGGCTCGCGACCGTCATCCCGATGCTCTTGAAGCCCACCGAGAGGATGTTCATTCCGAGGAAGATGAGTTGGAGGGTTGCGGCGAACTCCCGTTGCTCCCACCGCGTGAAGCGCGCGTACATGAGGAGCGCGGGAGCGGCCTGGCCCGAGGCGGTGTTGAAGAATCCGCCAGTGGCTCCTGCCGCGGCGGTGAGCAGGGGCGAGTGGATCTCGCGCACGTGGGGTCGGGCGAACGTGAGGGCCAGGGCGATCAGCACCACCACGCCCACGAAGATGGTCAGCCAGGCGGTGGGCACCACTTGAACGAGCACAGCCCCCAGCACCGCCCCGGGGATCGCCCAGGCCACGATCACGGCGCCGCGGCGCCAGGCCACACGCCCCCGGATGGCATACAGGATGAGCGCCGAGGAGACGATGGCAGTCATGTTGCTCATCAGCACGCCAATTGCGCCGCCGAACAGCGCGGCCAGGGTGGGCGCCACCACCAGCCCGGTCCCCATCCCGGAGAGGCGTTGGAGGATCACCCCGATCAGCACGGCCACGCCGGCAATGATCCAGAAGAGGGTGTTGTCCACGGAGGCCACCCTACGCGCGCCGCGCGTGCGAGCCGGTGCCACGTCCATCGCCGCCGCCTCCTGCTGGGGCAGCGTCCATCGCCGCCGCCCCCTGCAGCCGCCCCCACCAGCCCCCGGCCGCCCCAAACCCCACCACCCATCCGTCTACGATCGGTACATGGCCCAACCAGCGCGATTCCGCGGCGACATCCCCAAAGTGGACAGGCCCAACCCCTGGCAACGCATCTGGAGCCCCTTCTGGACGCTCCCCCTGCTGATCGTGGTGCTGGCCGCCGTGGTGGGGACCATCATGCCGGTCATCGATGATGCGCTCGCCCAGAAGCTTCCCCTCGTGTTCGAATCCGGGCCGGACGGTGCCCGCTCGGTCCTCTCCACGATCGCCTCCGCGATGATCTCCGTGACCGGTCTCGTGTTCTCGGTGACGATGGTGGTGCTGCAGCTCGCCTCGTCCTCCTACACGCCGCGCCTCATGAGCGGTTTCCTCTCCAGCCGGATCACCCAGGCCACGCTCGGCGTGTTCGCGGCCTCGTTTGTGTACTCGCTGATCGTGCTGCGCGCGGTGCGGGGCTCGAACGCCGAGGGCGACTTCTTCGTCCCCCAACTCTCCGTGGCGCTCGCCATGATCGTGGTGCTCGCGGCCGTGGGGATGTTCATCGCGTTCATCCACCACATCGTCACGTCCATCCAGGTGGGGACCGTGCTGCGGGACATCGAGGCCCGCACCGCCCGCCTCATCCGCCAGCAGTTCGGCGAGGCCGAGGAGGGTGAGCTCGGCGGCTTCGGCCCCGGCTGGTCACCCCGCCCGGACGAGAAGAGCTTCCGCGTCACCGCCGCCTCGCAGCACGGCAGGATCGCCCACATCGATTTCCCGACCCTCGTGGAACTCGCCCACGACCACGAGGTGGTGATCGAACTCGAACGCGACCTCGGCTCCCACGTTGCCGCCGGCCAACTGCTCGCCACGGTCTGGGGCGAGGTCTCGCAGGACATGCTCCGGGACGAGGCTGGCACCAAGGAGCAGCGCGAGATCTCCCCCGATGACGCCTTCGCCAAGCGCGTCCGCCGCTGCATCGGGATCGAGCGCGATCGCTCGATGATGCAGGACATCGGCTTCGGCTTCCGCCAACTCCTGGACATCGCGGACCGCGCCCTCTCGAGCGGCGTCAACGACCCCACCACCGCCATCCACGCGGTGGACGAAATCCACTCCCTCTTCCGCCTGCTCGCCACCCGCCCCACCATCTCGCCCTACATTGCCGACGGCGACGGGCTGGTTCGCGTCATCCACCGCCCCCTCTCGTTCGGGCTGGTTCTGGACCGGGTCACCATGGAACTCGCCCACTACGGCGCGAAGGATCCCACGATGCCGCCGCGCCTCCTCGCCATGCTGGACGACCTCGCGGAGGTGGCCCGCTCCGAGTACCAGACGGCGATCACGGATGCCCGGGACCTCGTGGTCCGCCTCGCGAAGGACCACGGCACCCTCCCGGCCCGCGAAGTCACCCAGTAGACCCCGGACCTGTCCAAAATCAAGCGCCAGAAGTTGTGCCTCGTTGGAATGGCGTTGCAATTCCGCGGCCTCGGAAATTCTGGCGTGTGATTTTGGACAGGTCAGCCGTGTGCCGGTCCGCGTGGAGGAGGGGTGTGCGGAAATTCTGGCGCACCCTCACGGATTTCTGGCGCACCCTC
>JAUNRP010000107.1 GCA_030544165.1 bacterium | reverse complement strand
TTTAACTGGGACTTAGGTCCCAACTCGTTGCGATTGCAACGATTGGTAAGGCTTTGGTAAACAGCGTGGACATTTCAAAATTTCTCATGGAAAGTTGCCAAACCGTATTGTGATTGAGTGTTGAGGCTTGTTACGGTCTCCTCGAGTGTTGAGTCGGGGGCAGGATTGGCGCTCAAGGTTTCTTGATTCCGCACCGAGCCTTGGGAGGGGACGGTGACCCGCTCGACTGCCGCCACGCGTGCCTCTTCGGCGCACCTGGGCAACGTCCGCGCGATCCTCGCAGCGTTCGTGCTCCTGGTTCTCCTCCTGCCGCTCACCCTGGTGAACCCGCAGAGCGCGAGCGCCTACACGCCGGCTACGTTTCCGCCAGCAGCGGAGAGCGACCCCTCGGTCACTGTCACGATGAACCACAGTCCGACCGCCCCGGATCCGATCCAAGGTCAACAGTTCACCTACACGGTCAGCTTCGTGTTCGGCGACGTCATCGAGGCAGGGGTCGACCGTTCTGCCACCATCAGCATCTACGCGGATCCGAACGCCCCATTCGACAGCCTTCCAACCGTTGGAAACTTCACCTGGGCGGGAGGTGGCGCCGTCGACATGACCCGGGGCGCGTGTTCAGCGACGGCATGTACGTTCACGCTCAACACTCTGAAGAACGACACGCTCAACTTCCAAGGCTCCGCAACTGTCAACGCGAACCTTCCTGAGCACGCCGCCGTTCTTGCGTCCGCAGACGCCAGGATCACTTCCACACCGACGATCTCGTTGGACAACGTCTCATCTGTGGCTCACAACCAGTGTTCGGGAACCTATCGATTCGTCCAACGGGTGGGTGACGCTGGCGCGTGGCTGGCGGATATGAAGTTCGCCGATGTCAACGGGCTCGGCAAGGTGTTCTTGACGCCCGGTGACCGCACGATCCGCGCATACAACGATCCGAGCGCAAGTGGCGACACGATTCGGTTCACAGCGCCTGGCGACGTGGACATCACCTCCGAGGTCATGGCCAACGCCACCTACGTGGCGAACGATCCCAGTACGCCCATCTACATCGGCCTCGACCCCGCTTCGCAAGCTCGGTTCAGCAATGCGGACTGGATTGACTCGCTGAACTGGCCATACGACCCTTCGACGTGGACAGGGAACACGTGGCTTCCCGCAGGAACCGAGATCGTCGTCGAGCGCCAAGTCTCCTACGCTGGTTGCTTTGGTGGGGGGTATACCGGTGATCCCGACAGGGACAGGCCGTTCGGCATCTCCACCCAGATCGCTCGCGCGACCACAGATGCCTGGGGTTCCGACTACGACATCTTTTCGATGCCGGGAGATACGCCTCCCGTCCCGGCCGTCTGTGAGAACAGGCTCCTCGTCAGCCACAACCAGTTGAATTCGGGCTCCACGACCGCCTACTGGTGGCAGCCAGGAAGTTCGGCACCAGCACACACCAAGGTGCTCAATGACTCGGCGTCCACGAACAAGCGCGTTGACGCAATCGGTGCAACCGCGGACCACCCAACGAAACTCTTCGGCCTCCGATACAACACGGCTGTCAATAAGCCCGGCAGCCACAGGCTGATCACCTACGACTCGGCTTCCGGAGTTACCACTGAGTACGCCACCACCGGTCTCGCGGACACCTACTACACGGGGATGGCTTTCGACCACCTCGGGAACCTCTGGGTTGCGTCAAACGGTGGAACGACGAGATACCTCACGAAGGCACAGGTCGACGCACTGGTGGCCGGCACCTCAACCACAGCCGCATGGACGACGGGGCCGACCATTCAGACCACTGGTGGGGGCAGGGCTTCCGGAACGGCCGACCTCGCTTTCGATGGCCTCGGGAATCTCTACACCCATTACGGCACGGGCACCGTCGCAAAGTACGCGAACTTCACAGGCTCACTCGGATCTGCGAGTGTCGTCCCGACTCCCCCCACAGCATCCGGAGTCAGTGAGGGACTTCGGGGCCTCGCGTTCATCGGGGACACTCTCTACGCATCTGGCGCGGATCGAAATCTGTACACCGTGAATTGGAAGGGCAACCTGGGTCTGACCGATGTCACCAGCTCCACCAACGGGTTCCCTCTCGCAGATTCTGGTAGCCCCTCAGACTTTGCCTCATGCTCTTTCCCCAAGCCTGATGATGTCCCACCACCCAGCGGCCCGGCCTACAAGGTCCAGAAGACCATCATCAATCCCGATGGCTCTATCCAGCCCGTCAACGGCGCTGAGGGCTCCATCCCCGGCCAGCCCCGCGTCATCAACCCCGATGGCTCCGTCACCATCGACTACCTGGTGACCGTCACCGCAGTGGGCACAGAGGCCGGCCAGTTCCCCGCGATCACCGATACCGCACGTGTTCCGGCCGGCTTCACCCTCGAGGGCCTGGCGCTGAATGGCGTCAGCCAGCCGAACCCGCCATCGTTCACCATCCCGTCCGCACGTCTGGACCCCACCGGAGCCACGG
Source organism: bacterium (assembly GCA_030544165.1). Taxonomy (GTDB): domain Bacteria; phylum Actinomycetota; class Actinomycetes; order Actinomycetales; family Actinomycetaceae; genus JAAZBW01. Next base: position 4,630 of record JAUNRP010000107.1, on the reverse strand, counting down.
ATCCCATCAGCAGGACCTATCGGGTCACCCTCACTGCGCGCGCCCCTGACCTGAACGCGGTGAACTGGACCGAAGCGGGCCGGTGTGACACCTCGGGCGTGGGCAATCCCGCCCACGGGGGCTTCTTCAACCGCGTCACCATGGCCAACGACCAAGACGGCCCCAACAACAACGACGCCTGCGCACCCGTGGAAGCCCCGGCGCAACTCACCCTCATCAAGGAGATCGTCAACGAGGCCGGGCAGACGGTGGGCACCATCCCCGCTGATTCCCAGTACTTCACCCTCTCGGCCTTCGGCCCCAGCACCATCTCCGGCTCCTCGCCCACCTCGGGCGCCACCGCAGCCTCCGGCCGCGTGCTCCCCGGCACCTACCTTCTCCACGAGCAGGGCAACCACTCCACGGCCGGCCAGTACCGCCAGTACGCCGAGTGGTCGTGCGTGACCAGCGCCAACCAGCCCATCGCCGTAGATGGTGGCCAGATCACGGTAAAGACCGGAGACAACATCACCTGCCGGGTGAAGAACACCAAGATCCCCAAGGTCCACATCGTCAAGACCGCCACCACCCCCACCGAGGCCAACCCCCACATCGGGCAGACGATCATCCCCGATGCCGAGGGCCGCTTCATCGCGAGCTACACCGTCACCGTCACCAACACCTCCGGCTTTGCCACCACCACCGGCGAGATCACCGATCGGTTCAGGGTTCCGGACGGAATCGTGTGGGACGGAGACCGGACCGCAACGGTGACCCGGCTCGGCACTGCGGGAACCGCCAACGACGTCCCGGCAACCCTCACCCGAGACCAACTGCACCAGGGCGCCGTCCTCGCAACCTCCATCGCGGACCTCCCAGACGGCGCCTCCTACAGCTTCCGGATCGACATCCCGCTCCGGCTCAATCTCGATGCGGCATCCACCGGGACTGGCACCGTCTACGACCAGAACGCCCAGTCCCTCGGAGTCTGCGAATCCAACACCTCGCCGGGTGGCCACCCGTACACCTCCACCGCCTCCGGCATCCCGAACGTCACCTCCCTCGCAGGTGAGGACCTCACGTACACGGACATCCCCATCGAGGACAACATCGCCTGTATCCCCGTGCAGTGGGTGAAGTTCTCCGTCGAGAAGCGGGCGGAGGGCGGCGAGCCCGGCGGCATCGGCGACCCCGTCGAGGTGAACGAGGACGGCCGCACCGTCACGCTCACCTACCACGTCACCGTCCGCAACACGGGCGAGACCGCCGGCACCTCCCCAGAGATCACCGACACCCTCACCCTCCCCGCAGGGTTCGAGGTCCAGTCCGTCACCGTCGACGACGACCCCGTCACCGTGGCCCAGGACGGCACCTTCACGCTGCCCGCAGTCCCGCTCGCCGCAGGCCTTCCCACCCCGACGGACGCCTCCTCGCGGACCTTCAAAATCGTCGTCACTGCGGTGGCACCTTTGCCTGCCACTGCAGACTGGCCGGCCGCAGGGGAGTGCGAGGCGGTCGACGGCGAACCGTTCACCGGGGGATTCCGCAACAAGGTGACCATGCCGGGCGATACGGACGGTGAGGAGAACAACGAGGCGTGCGTTGAGACCACTCCTCCCACCTTCAGGGTCAACAAGGCCGCGCCCGCAGAGTATGACGAGGACGGCGCCGTCGTCGATTGGGCAGCGCCTGGCACCACCGGCGCGACCGTGCGGGTGGGCGATGACGGAGCTGTCACGGTCCACTACCGGATCGAGGTCACCAACAACGGCAACGCCCCCGGAACGCACCCGGCGATCAACGACACCGTGACCCTGCCTGCAGGGTTCGAACTCACCAGCATCCGGCTCGGATCCGCGGTGGGTGAAGGGGACCTGGTATTCGAATCGCAGCCTGGTGCAGGTCTGGTTGCAACCCACACCTTCACGATCCCGGCGGGGACCGCGAACATGCTGAAGGATGCCACCGCGTACTACTACGTCACGGTGACCGCCGTTGCGCCCGACCTGGGCACCGTGGACTGGGAGAACGCGGGAACCTGTGAGACCGAGGGTGCGGGCAATCCGGCCGCAGGCGGCTTCTTCAACCTCGTGACCATGGATGGCGATACCGATGGGCCGGACAACAACGATGCGTGCGTGCCGGTCGAGCCGCCGGTGCGGCCCTTCACCCTCTTGAAGCAGGCGGAGCACTGCGACGCCAGTCTCCCGCTCTGCGCTCTGGACGGTGCGTCGTTCGTCCTCTTCGACACCGATCCCACGGTGGAGGGCGCCGAGCCGCTCGAGAACGGCATCACCGTCGACACCACGAACGGACCACGGTTCACCTCGAGTGAGCTCCCTGTTCCGGCCACCTACTGGTTGGTGGAGACCCGCGCCCCGGTGGGATTCCAGCTCCTGCCCGCACCGGTGGAGTTCGAACTCACTACCACAGGAATCGTCCTGACCGATCCGGAGGCGAATCCCACCATTACGGTCTCGGGCGAGGAGGGCGCTGCCTTCCAGCTGGACGTGATCAACCTCCCGGGTGGAGAACTGCCCCAGGCAGGCGGCGAGGGCACTACTGCTTTCGCACTCGCAGGGCTCCTCCTCGTGGGGACCGGCCTGTTCTTCTCCGTCCGAACACCCACCAAGTCTCCCGGGCGGCATGCGCTGACATAGCCACGGCGCCGGCACCCGGAGCGCGCCACCTCGACGGCGGCGTGAACAACTGAATACCTCACCACAACAGCCGGAATCACCGGCTCTCCTGAAAGGAACACCATGAGGACTACACCCAGAGGGCTCGCAAGGGCTCTCGCGATCGCGGCGGCGGCCACGCTGGCACTCGTGCCGGCGACAATGGCCACTGCGCAGGATAGCCCCGCCTATCCGCTCATCGACGAAGATGCCACCGTCACTCTGAATGTGTACAAGCACGTCGGTCCGGTGGCGGGTCTTCCGAACAATGGCACCGAGCAGCCTGAGATTGAGAATCCGGTTTTCCCGGGAATCAACTTCGATCTCTACCGGGTCCAGATCTGGACCACCAATGACGAAGGTGAGCTCGATTGGGAGGATGTGGACCTGACCACCAACGTGGGCTGGGAGCAGGCGAACGCCGTGCGGGGCGCAACCGTGGCCAGCCCTGGCAACAACTTCGTGTTCCAAGCGGGCGGCGAGACCTTCCGGCTCTCCCATGTGGGCACCGAGGCCACCGACTCAGACGGTCTGGCAGACTTCACCATCTCCGTGGGCCTCTACTACGTGGTGGAGAACCTGGCGACCTCGGGCAGCGTGGTTAACGGGGTTCGCGTGATCACTGATCCCGCAGGGAATGTGGTGCCGGTGGCGAACATCGTGGGCGCCCAGCCGTTCTTCGTGACGCTTCCGATGACGGACCCGGGCCCCCGCGAATCCTGGATGTACGACGTCTACGTGTACCCGAAGAACACGATCACCGAGAAGCCGCACAAGTCCGTCAACGATGCCGATACCAGTGACCCTGAAGTTGACGAAGATGGCGTTGCGATCGGTGATGTGCTCACCTACACCGTGAGTGGTGTGGTCCCGAACTACGGTGACGTGGTGGGCGCCCCGCGCGACCCGGATGCCGAGGGCCCTGATGGCCTCCTGACCGGGCCCGACGGCACCATCGACGGCTGGGACCTCGGAGAATTCTCTGTTTGGGACTCCTTTGATCCCGCGCTGGGGAACATCGTAGTGACTCGGGTTGCAGCAGTCTCACCCGTTGAGCCCGGAGGGACCCACGACGGCATTTCCGATCAAGACACGGTACTTCAAGAAGTTGAGGACTATGTGGTCCTTCCAGCCGATCGCGGCGGACGCACCGTTGTCGAGGTTGTATTCACAACAGCTGGCCTGCACAAGGTAGCCCAGCACCACTCCGGTCAGGACGGCATCGAGCCCTTCACTATCTCCGTGACGTACACCGCCGAGGTGGTGAGCCTGCCCGAGGATGGCGAGATCAAGAACCAGGCCATCACGATCCCGGGACCAGTTCCAGGTGAAGGAGGCACTCCGCCCACGCCTCCGACCGAGGATGAGCCCCCCACCGAGGAGCCTCCGGGTGACCCCACCAACGAGGTGATCACCAAGTACGGCTACATCGAGATCTTCAAGACCGGTGAGACCGGAGCCGACCCCGTGGCGCTCGAGGGCGCAATCTTCGAGGTGTACCGCGCGACCGCCACTCAGGTGTTTGAAGAAGATGGCGATCCGGAGCTCGACGAGGACGGCAATTTGGTGTGGGACTACACCTGCATTCCGGCCACCTTCGGTGACCCGCTCGACACCTTCGAGACGGATGCCACGGGCTACGGCGTCTCCACCCGGATGCTCGGTATCTCCAACTGGTACAACGATGGCCTCTACATGCCGGACCCCGAGACTGACGTGCCGCCCAACGGCACCAACGACGGGTATTACAGCGGTCTCGAGTACAGCCAGAGGTTCGGCGAGCGACAGTACTGCCTGGTTGAGACCAAGGCTCCGGATGGCTACCAGCTCCTCGCCGAGCCGGAGCTGTTCCGCCTGACGCAGGTGGGTGCCGCCAAGCAGATCGATCTCACCGACATGCGTGAGATCGTCAACCAGCAAGACAACTTCGGCAACAACCTCCCGCTCACCGGTGGTGAGGGCGCTGCTGCCGT
>JAUNRP010000106.1 GCA_030544165.1 bacterium | reverse complement strand
TGGATGGGGGGGGGGTTTAGTGGCCCCGGCTGGCCGGCGGTGAGAGTGGACGAGCCCGGGCTCGGCCGTGCAGAGCCGCGCACGAGCACGTGCACCGTCGCGCTCGGAGCGCGTGCACCGGGGCGGGCTCCGCCAACCGGGGTACGCCGCCCCAGGGCCCAAGAATCCCACCCCACCACCCCGGGAATGAAATCCCCCCACCCGATGTTGAGCCAATCAGACTCAAGTTTGACCGCCCCAAGTTGCACCGCAACAACGGAGCGCGCAGACTTGAGTGGTTTGGACTCAAGGCTCGAGCAACCAGAGAAACTCGAGCACCCAAGGAACTCAAAGGAGCAACACATGGCACGTGCGGTCGGAATCGACCTTGGAACCACCAACTCCGTGGTCTCCGTCCTCGAGGGCGGGGAGCCCACGGTGATCGCGAACGCTGAGGGCAGCCGGACCACCCCGTCCGTGGTGGCCTTCACCAAGGGTGGCGAGGTGCTGGTGGGCGAGATCGCCAAGCGCCAGGCCGTCACCAACCCGGACCACACCATCGCTTCGGTCAAGCGCCACATGGGCTCTGACTGGAAGGTGGATATCGATGGCAAGGAGTACACCGCGCAGGAGATCTCCGCGCGCGTGCTCGGCAAGCTGAAGCAGGACGCGGAGTCCTACCTCGGTGACACCGTCACGGACGCCGTGATCACGGTGCCCGCGTACTTCAACGATGCCCAGCGCCAGGCCACCAAGGACGCCGGCACCATCGCCGGCCTCAACGTCCTGCGCATCATCAACGAGCCCACCGCAGCGGCCCTCGCCTACGGCCTGGAGAAGGGCAAGGAGGACGAGCTCATCCTGGTCTTCGACCTCGGTGGCGGAACGTTCGACGTCTCCCTCCTCGAGGTGGGCAAGGACGAGGACGACTTCTCCACCATCCAGGTTCGCGCCACCAACGGTGACAACGAGCTGGGCGGCGATGACTGGGACCAGCGCGTGGTCGAGTGGCTGGTCAAGCAGGTGCAGAACAAGGAGGGCGTGGACGTCTCCAAGGACTCCCGCGCCATGCAGCGCCTGAAGGAGGCGGCGGAGCAGGCCAAGAAGGAGCTCTCCTCGGCCATGTCCACCCAGATCTCCCTCCAGTACCTCTCCATGAGCGAGGGCGGCCCCGTCCACCTGGACGAGAAGCTGACCCGCGCCCAGTTCGAGGAGATGACCAAGGACCTGCTCGAGCGCGTGAAGGCCCCGTTCCAGAACGTGATCCGGGACGCCGGCATCCAGCTCTCCGAGATCGATCACGTGGTGATGGTGGGCGGCTCCACCCGCATGCCCGCGGTGACCGAGGTGGTCAAGGAGCTCACCGGCGGCCGCGAGCCCAACAAGGGCGTGAACCCGGACGAGGTGGTGGCCGTTGGCGCCGCCATCCAGGCCGGCGTCCTGCAGGGTGACCGTAAGGACGTGCTCCTGATCGACGTCACCCCGCTCTCCCTCGGCATCGAGACCAAGGGTGGCGTGATGACCAAGCTCATCGAGCGCAACACGGCGATCCCCACCAAGCGCAGCGAGATCTTCTCCACCGCTGAGGACAGCCAGCCGTCCGTGCTGATCCAGGTGTACCAGGGCGAGCGCGAGTTCGCCCGGGACAACAAGCCGCTCGGCACGTTCGAGCTCACGGGCATCGCGCCGGCTCCCCGGGGCATCCCGCAGATCGAGGTCACCTTCGATATCGACGCCAACGGCATCGTGCACGTCTCCGCCAAGGACCGTGGCACGGGCAAGGAGCAGTCCATGACCATCACGGGCGGCTCGGCCCTCCCCAAGGACGAGATCGACCGCATGGTCAAGGACGCCGAGGCCCACGCCGCGCAGGACAAGGAGCGCCGCGAGGAGGCCGAGACCCGCAACCAGGCGGAGCAGCTGGCCTACCAGACCGAGAAGGTGCTGAAGGACAACCAGGACAAGGTCCCGGCCGAGGTGGCAGCGGATGTCTCCACCGCCGTCGAGGAACTGAAGTCTGCGCTCAAGGGTGACAACTTCACCGCGGTGAAGACCGCGATGGAGACCCTCTCCGAGAAGTCCCAGCAGATCGGCCAGGCCATCTACAACGCGCAGGCTGCCGAGGAGGCGGCCGCGGGCGCGGGTGAGGCCCCCGAGGGTGCGGAGGCGGGCGAGGCCCCGGCCGCCGAGTCCGATGAGGACGTGGTGGACGCCGAGATCGTGGATGACGAGGACACCAAGTGACCGAACACCACGATCCGTTCGCACACGAGGAGGCAGCAGCCGATCCGGGTCCGGGCACTCCCGTCGACGACGGGGGCTCGCCCGATCCGGAGGCGCCCGTTGGTACGGGGGGTGGGTCCGACGACGCGGAGAGCGATTCCCTGGCGGACCTGAAGGCCGAGAACGCCCGTCTCGCGGATGAACTGGCCCGGGCCAACGCCTCGTACTTCAACCTCAACCAGGAGTACACGAACTACGTGCGGCGCTCGAAGGAGGCCGCCTCCGGGTTCGTGAACGAGGGCAGGGAGAGGGTGATCACCTCGCTGTTCGGCGTGCTCGATGACATCGAGCTCGCGCGGCAGCACAGTGAGCTCTCCGGGCCGCTCGGCTCCATGGCGGAGAAGTTCGAGAACACCCTTGCCACCAACTTCAAGCTGGAGCGATTCGGCGAGGTGGGCGAGGAGTTCGATCCGGTGATCCACGAGGCGCTGATGGACACCCCCTCCGATGAGGTGGAGGTCCCCACGATCGGCGCCGTGATCCAGCCGGGATACCGGCTGGGCGAGAAGGTGCTGAGGGCCGCCCGCGTGGCGGTCAACAGCCCGGCCTGACGGAAACGGGCGGGGGCGCACAGGCGCCCCCGCCCACACCTCTCCACCAAGGAGCACAGAATTTCTAACAGCACCACGATCGAGGAGGTGAGGCACCCATGACGAGCCCAGACTGGCTGGACAAGGACTTCTACAAGACCCTGGGCGTGTCCAAGGACGCCGATGCCGAGACGATCAAGAAGACCTACCGCAAGCTCGCCCGCCAGTACCACCCGGACAAGAACCCCGGTGATGCTGCCGCGGAGGCGAAGTTCAAGGAGGTGGGCGAGGCCTACTCCGTCCTCTCGGACAAGGAGAAGCGCAGCCAGTACGACTCCCTGCGCGCCATGGCCGGAGGCGGACCCCGCTTCACCGCCGGTGCGGGCCGGCCGGGCGGCGGCGCCGGCACAGGCGGGTTCGAGGACCTGTTCGGCGGCATGTTCGGCGGCGGCGGAGCCGGACCGGGCAGCGGCCCCGGAACTGGCACCCGCGGCGGCCAGGGCGGCATGAACCCCGAGGACATCGAGGACCTGCTCTCCATGTTCGGCGGCGCGGGCCGGCGGAAGGGCGGCCGCGGCGGATTCGGCGGATTCGGGGGCTTCGGCGGGGCCAGCGCGCCCACCAAGGGCTCGGACATCGTGGCCCACGCATCTCTGCCGTTCCGCTCGGCAGCGGCCGGCTCCACGGTCCGCCTCACTGTGGCCGGCAAGTCCATGAACGTCCGCATCCCCGCAGGCGTTCGGGACGGCCAGAAGATCCGCCTGCGCGGCAAGGGCGAGCCCTCCCGCACCGGCGGGGACGCCGGGGACCTCGTGGTCACCGTCAACGTGGACCCGCACCCCCTCTTCTCCCTCGACGGCGCCAACCTCCGCCTGACCGTCCCCGTCACCTTCTCGGAGGCCGCCCTCGGCGCCACGATCGAGGTGCCCACCCTGGAGGGCCCGTCCGTGAAGGTCCGCGTTCCCGCGGGAACGCCCTCGGGCCGCACGTTGCGGGTCAAGGGCAAGGGCGTGACCACGTCCAAGACCACCGGCGATCTCCTCGTGACGATCGAGGTGGCGGTACCGCAGAACATGAGCGCGAAGGCACGCTCCGCCGTCGAGGAATTCGCGGCGGCAACGTCCAGCGAGAACCCGCGCGAGGGCCTGATGGAGGAGGCCCGGCGATGAGCGACGCCCGGCCGCGCTTCCTCATCTCGGTGGCCGCCGAGCTCGCGGGCATGCATCCGCAGACCCTGCGCGAGTACGACCGCCTGGGGATCGTCTCCCCGGCACGTACCCCGGGCAGGGGTCGGCGGTACTCGCTCGACGACGTCGAACGGTTGCGTGAGGTCCAGCGCCTCTCGCAGGAGGAGGGAGTCAATCTCTCCGGCATCAAGCGGATCATGCGGCTCGAGCGCCAGCTCAAGGTGGCGCTCGCGGAGGTGGAGCGGCTGCGATTGATCGCGGAGCCCGGGCATCACCGGGTGTTCTCCGCGGACCAGCGTGGCGATGTGGTGGTGACCCGCTCCGGACACCGCGTCCAGCTCGCCACCGATTCCACGGCCCTGGTCCTCTGGAGGCCGCGGCACCCCACCCGCCCCTAGACTCGCCCACAACCGTGCCCGGAGGAGGGCCCCATGTCTGATCCGTACAACTTCCAGTACAACCAGCCCGACCGGCGCCCGCCCAGCCGCCGCGGCCCGATCCTCATGATGGTCCTCGGTGGCCTCATGATGGTGCTCGGCCCGATCATCGGGCTGGCCATGTCCGTGATGAATGTGATGAACCGGGTGGACGATAGCGCGCTCCAGAACGCGCAGATGATCGCCAATCCGGGCAGCGTGACCCTGCAGCCCGGCCAGTGGGTGGTGTTCACGAACGCGGCGGGCGGTGACTTCTCCTGCTCCGTGGCCACCTCGGGGAACCAGCCGATCGCCACCACGAACATGCAGGGAACCATCGAGAGCTTCTCCCTCGGGGCTGCCGACACGGTGACCATCGACTGCACCACCGGGCAGGACCTCTACCTGCTGGACGCGGCCGTGTTCAACTCGATCGCCGGCGATGCCGCCGGGATCGCCGGACCCACACTCCTCGGCTTCGGCGCGGGCGGGATCGGGTTCTTCATGCTCCTGGCCGGGATCATCTGGTTCATTGCCGCGGGCCGGAAGATCCGCGAGGCGGAGGCCGGCGGCTACGGCGGCGGAGGCTATGGGTCAGGGGGTTACGGGACAGGCGGCTTTGGGCCCGGCGGCCGCGGGAGTGCCGGCTCCGCCTCCTACGGCACGCCCGGCAGCGATCCGTACCGCGCGGACCCCTACGGCGGCGCAGGCACCGATCCCTACCGCCGAGACCCCGGGACCCCACCATCCGGCCCGGCCTACGGCCAGCGGCCCGAGGACCCGCCGCGCTACGGCGAGCGCCTGGACCCGTAACACTCGACCAGGAGAAAACCGCCCCCACGTACTCCCTGCGGTGGACGCGCGCCCCCAAAGATCAGGCCCGGGCACGTGGCCCACCTCCCCGCGCGCTCCTAGTGTTGAGCCCTCACCGGCACTTCCCAGGAGTCACGATGACGGAGTCCCCCTCTCAGGTTGCCACCCAGCCCCCTTCCGCCGGGTCGCCCTCCGCGCCACCCCCGGCGCGGGAGCTCGGACCCACCCCGCAGCGCCCGTTGCCCTCCCGCTCGGGCCCCCTGGGCCTCCTCACAGCCGGTGGCCTGCTCCTCCTGCTCGCCGCGCTGTGCGCCTGGGTCCTCCCGAACGTGCTGGTCTACGGCCCGCAACAGTCGCAGATGGAGACGATGCCCGCAGACGGCGATTACCACTGGGACTACATCCAGTCCGGGCAGACCAGCACCATCCCCGCAGACCAGCGCGTCAGCGTCCAGCCGGACTGGGTGCACATGGATCCCGCCATGATGCCCACGGACGGCAGCGAGCCCCAGATGCCCGACTACACCTGCGCCATCACCGCACCCGATGGCTCCACCGTCTCCACCACCTGGGACCAGCACGCCGGCCTCAGCTTCGACGCTATCGAGGGCGGCGCCTACACCATCTCCTGCGACGGCGACGGCATGCTCAACGTCAACGGCCAGCCCCTCTCCGAGATGCGCAGGTGGCAGAGCTGGGAGACCACGCTGAGAGTCCTCGCCTGGTCCTCGTGGATCGCACTCGCCTCCGGCATCGCGCTCAGCGTCCTCGGCGCCTACCTGCTCGGCTCCAAGAACCAGCAACGCCGGTACGCCCTCCAGGAGGTCTACGCCAGCGTCCCCCTGGGCACCCAGCCCGCCGGTGCGCCCTCCGCGAGTGGACAGCCCACCAGCTACGGCCCGCCGCCCGTTTCTTCTGTCGACGGCGGACCCCAGGCTTCCAGCTCTGCCTCACCTCCCGCCGCGCCCGCCTACGATTCGGGCCTCAACCCCCACATTCCCCGCAACTCGGACACCTACCAGGTCCGCCCGCGCGAGGTGAAGCGGAAGTCCAAGGACCCCTTCGACGAGAACTGACCAGACCCCTCCGCACCACCCCGCACGCCCGGTGCTCACCCACCGGGCGTGCGCGCGCGTAGGGGAATACTCTGGGATCCGAACGAAGGAGGCTCCCCATGGGAATTCTGAACGCACTCGCCAAGCTCTTCGGGCGCGGCAAGGACTCACCGAACACCGCCGCGCGCACCTCGCCCCTCGAGGGCAAGATCCCCACGGACCGCCCCACCAAGAAGGACCCCGCGGACCCCAAGGATCCCAAGGGCTCGAAGGGCTCCGGCCGTTCCGGGCGCTCCGGTTCCTTCTAGGCCCCCAGCCGTTGCCAGAGGAACTCGTACGCGAGGCCCTGCATGTGCGCCCGCTGCGCGCTCGTGGCCGCGCCGCCGTGCCCGCCCTCGATGTTCTCCCAGTAGGTGACGTCGTACCCCATGCCGCCCAGGAGGGCGGCCATCTTGCGCGCATGCCCGGGGTGCACCCGGTCATCCCGCGTGGAGGTGGTGAACAGCACCGGCGGGTACTCCTGGCCGGCCTTCGCCAGGTGGTACGGCGAGAACGTCTGCACGAACTCCCACTGCTCCGGGTCGTCCGGATCGCCGTACTCCGCCATCCACGAGGCTCCCGCCAGCAGGTGCGAGTACCGCTTCATGTCCAGCAGCGGCACCTGGCACACCACCGCTCCGAACAGCTCCGGGTACTGCGTGAGCATGTTGCCCATGAGTAGCCCGCCGTTCGAGCCGCCCTGCGTGCCGAGCTGCTCGGGCGTGGTGACGCCACGTGCCACGAGGTCCCGCGCCACCGCCGCGAAGTCCTCGTAGGCGCGGGCCCGGTGGCGCTGCAGCGCCGCCTGGTGCCACGACGGACCGTACTCGCCGCCGCCGCGGATGTTCGCCACCACGTACGTCCCGCCGCGCGCCAGCCACGCCCGCCCCGCAGACGCGTTGTACGCCGGCAGGAGCGCG
>JAUNRP010000105.1:4899-7251 GCA_030544165.1 bacterium | reverse complement strand
TGATTCCCCCGAGTCCGCAGACTCCCCGGAGTCCGCTGATTCGGCCCCCTCGGCCGATGAGGCCACCGATACCGAGACCAAGTGACCCGAGAAGCTGCACGGAAGGAACACCATGGCGAACTACACCGCCGCTGACATCCGGGACCTGCGCGAGAAGACCGGCGCGGGCATGATGGACGTGAAGAGGGCTCTGGACGAGGCCGAGGGCGACGCCGAGAAGGCGCTCGAGATCATCCGCGTCAAGGGCCTCAAGGGCATTGCCAAGCGTGAGGGCCGCGCGGCCTCCGAGGGCCTCGTGGCCGCGGACATCCGCGATGCGGACGGCCAGAAGGTCGGCACGCTGCTCGAGATCAACTGCGAGACGGACTTCGTGGCCAAGAACCAGAAGTTCATCGACATGGGCACGCAGGCCGTGACCGTGGCCGCTGACGCCGGCGCCGGCTCCCCGGAGGAGCTGGAGGCCGCTGGCTTCGACATCACGGAGAACGCCGCCTCCATGGGCGAGAAGATCCTGGTGCGCCGCATCGGCCGCGTGGCCGGTGAGCACGTGGAGGCCTACCTCCACAGGACCGCCAAGGACCTGCCCCCGCAGGTGGGCGTGCTCGTGGCCACGGATGCCAAGGGCGCCGAGGTGGCGCGCGACGTGGCGATGCACATCGCCGCGTACTCGCCCACCTACCTCACCCGTGACGAGGTCCCGGCCGAGAAGGTGGAGTCCGAGCGTCACATCGCCGAGGAGACCGCGCGCAACGAGGGCAAGCCCGAGGCCGCGCTCACCAAGATCGTGGAGGGCCGCATGAACGGCTTCTTCAAGGAGAACGTGCTGCTCGACCAGGCGTTCGCCCGCGATCCCAAGAAGTCGGTCGGCCAGATCGTCCAGGAGGCCGGCGGCACCATCACCGGTTTCGTGCGCTTCCGCGTCGGAGCCTGATCCGCATCGGGGTGGCCCCGGCCCACGGGCCGGGGCCATTCCCGTACCATCACCCCCTCACGCCCCCGATCGAAGAGGACCCCATGACCCAGACGGATACTCCCCGGCGCGTACTTCTCAAGCTCTCAGGTGAGGTGTTCGGAGGTGGACAGATCGGCCTGGACGCCGATGTGGTCTCCGATGTGGCCCGCCAGATCGCCGCCGCGAACCAGCAGGGCGTGCAGGTCGCCATCGTGGTGGGCGGGGGCAACTTCTTCCGGGGCGCGGAGCTCTCGGCCCGCGGCATGGACCGGGCCCGCGCGGACTACATGGGGATGCTGGGCACGGTCATGAACGCGCTCGCCCTCCAGGACTTCCTGGAGCAGGCCGGGGTGCGCACCCGCGTGCAGTCCGCCATCACCATGGGCCAGGTGGCCGAGCCGTACATCCCGCTGCGGGCCATCCGCCACCTCGAGAAGGGGCGGGTGGTGGTGTTCGGCGCGGGCGCCGGAATGCCGTACTTCTCCACGGACACCGTGGCCGCCCAGCGGGCGCTGGAGACCCACTGCCAGGAGCTCCTCGTGGGCAAGAACGGCGTGGACGGCGTCTACACGGCGGACCCCCGCACCACCCCGGACGCGGAGCGCCTGGACTTCGTCACCTACCACGATGCCCTCACCAAGGGGCTCAAGGTGGTGGACGCCGCGGCCTTCTCGCTCTGCCAGGACAACGGGCTCAACATGCGGGTGTTCGGGATGAACGAGCCGGGGAACGTCACACGGGCCCTGCTTGGTGAGAGAATCGGAACGCTGGTCTCCGCACGGTAGGCCAGGGAGAACTAGGAGCACACGTGATTGACGAGACCCTCCTCGAGGCCGAGGAGAAGATGGAGAAGGCGATCGAGTTCGCCCGCGACGAGTTCGCGAACATCCGCACCGGCCGCGCCAACGCCGCGATGTTCAACAAGATCCTGGTGGACTACTACGGCGCGCCCACCCCCCTGCAACAGTTGGCATCGTTCAACATCCCGGAGGCGCGCACGGTCATCATCAACCCGTTCGACCGGGGCGCCACCGCCGGAATCATCAAGGCGATCCGCGATTCCGACCTCGGCGTGAACCCCACGGACGATGGCCAGATCATCCGGATCAACCTCCCCGCCCTCACTGAGGACCGCCGCAAGGACTACGTCAAGATGGCGCGTTCCAAGGCGGAGGATGCTCGCATCACGCTGCGCAGCCTCCGGCACAAGGCCAAGGACGTCATGGAGAAGGCCAAGAAGGACGGCGATGTGGGGGAGGACGAGGCCGTTCGCGGTGAGAAGGAGCTCGATTCCCTCACCAAGCGCTACGTGGAGACAATCGATGAGCTCCTTGCTGGCAAGGAGAAGGAACTCCTCGAGGTCTGATGACCGAGACGTCCACGGCGCAGGAGGCAGCACC
>JAUNRP010000105.1:0-4799 GCA_030544165.1 bacterium | reverse complement strand
GTGCTCGACGGCGGGGGCCGGGCGGCGGCGCGGGATGCGGCCGCAGGCGCCTTCGCGGCTGCGTATGTTCCCTTCCTCGCCTCCTTCGCGGTCCTCATCGTGCGCCACGAGCACCACGGAGTGCTCCTGGTGCTGACCTACATCCTCATGGTGGCCGGGAACGATACGGGCGGGTACCTCGCGGGCGTCCTGTTCGGGAAGCACCCGATCGCCCCCACCATCAGCCCCAAGAAGTCCTGGGAGGGAGTGGTGGGATCCCTCGTGCTCTCGGTGGCCGTGGCCTTCGTGATGCTCGTGGTGGTCCTCGATGCGCACTGGGGCTGGAGCATCGCGCTGGGCATCCTCACGGTCCTCACCGCCACCACGGGGGACTTCGCCGAGTCCCTGGTCAAGCGGGACCTCGGCCTGAAGGACTTCGGTTCGATCCTCCCCGGACACGGGGGAGTGCTGGACCGGATCGACTCCCAACTGGTGGCCGCGCCCGCGTGCTACTTCGTCTTCTCCCTGGCGGTGCCCGCATGAGTGATGAGACCCGCGAGGAATTCCGCGGCCCCGAGGACTACAAGCCGATCGAGTCCCTCGATCCCACCCTGCGGCTGCCACTCACGTTCACCGAACGCCGCCGGGGCAAGCCACCGCGCCACCTCGCGGACCTCACCCTCGCCGAGCGCAAGGACGTGCTCAAGGAGGCCGGGCTCCCGGGGTTCCGCGCGGACCAGCTCTCCCGCCACTACTTCACCCACCTCACGCGAGACCCGGACGCCATGACGGACCTGCCGGCCAGCGATCGCCAGGAGATGGTGCAGAGGCTCCTCCCGCCACTCGCGAACGAGGTGCGCCGACTCACCGCGGACTCGGGTGCCACCGTGAAGACGTTGCTCGAGCTCTTCGACGGCACGCGGATCGAGTCCGTGCTGATGGCCTACCCGGGCCGCAACACCGTCTGCATCTCCTCCGAGGTGGGCTGCGGGATGGCCTGCCCCTTCTGCGCCACCGGCCAGATGGGCCTGACCCGGAACCTCTCCACTGCCGAGATCGTGGAGCAGGTGAGGATCGCCGCGGCCCAGTGCGCCAGCGGTGAACTCACGGGAGAGCCGGCACGCCTCTCCAACATCGTCTTCATGGGCATGGGCGAACCCATGGCCAACTACAACGCCGTCATGGGGGCGATCCGCCGCCTCACCCAGCCTGCTCCCGAGGGATTCGGCATCTCCGCCCGCAACATCACGCTCTCCACCGTGGGACTGGTCCCGGCCATCAGGAAGCTGATCGAGGAGAAGGTCCCGGTCACGCTCGCTGTCTCCCTCCACGCCCCGGATGACGCGCTCCGCGATGACCTGATCCCCATCAACTCGCGCTGGAAGGTGGGGGAGCTGCTCGACGCCGCCCGCGACTACTTCGAGGCCACCGGGCGGCGTGTCTCCATCGAGTACGCCCTCATCAGGGACATCAACGATCAGCGGTGGCGCGCCCAGGTGCTCGCGGACGAACTGAACCGGCGCGGCCACGGCTGGGCCCACGTGAACCCGATCCCCCTCAACCCCACGCCGGGGTCGATGTGGACGGCCTCGGATCCGAAGGTGGAGGCGATCTTCGTCGACACGCTGAGGAATGCGGGGATCACCACGACTGTGCGGGACACTCGTGGTAGTGATATCGACGGAGCATGCGGCCAGCTCGCCGCAGACGTGCTGAGGAGGAAGTGAATGAAGAAGGACCTTTTTCCCCGAGTGGGGCGCTGGCAGCGCGGCTACCAGCCGACCCAGGTGGAGGCCTTCTTCGCCCGTGCACGCGAGGCCTACGAGGGCGTGGGAGGGGCTGACTCCGCCCTGACGGAGGCCGAGGTCCGCGGCATTGCCTTCGACGTGGTGGTGGACGGGTACTCCACGCCCCACGTGGACGCCGCCCTCGACCGCCTCGAGGCGGCCCTGGTGCGCCGCCGCCGGGCGAGCTTCGTCCGTGACGCCTCCGAACGTGAGTGGGTGGAGGCGGCCGTCGACCGCGCCACCACCCTCTACCCGCGCCTGCAGCGCACCGATGGGGAACGGTTCGCGGAGGCCCGCGGGCGCGGCTACGCCAAGGCCGAGGTGGACACGCTGTGCGAGCGCCTCATCGACTACTTCGAGAACGGCACCCCGATCTCCGCCCAGCAGATCCGGCTCGCAACGTTCGCCCCTGCCCGCGGACAGAACGCCTACGACGAGGCCGTGGTGGACTCCTTCCTCGACCGCGCGGTCGAGGTGCTCCTCGCCGTCGAATGACCCACGTCATCGTCCTGGGCTCCACGGGGTCCATCGGCACGCAGGCCCTCGAGGTCATCGCCGCCCAGGGGATGACCGTGGCCGGCCTCGCGGCGGGCGGGGGAGACATCGCCCTCCTCGCGCGGCAGGTGAGGGACACTCGCAGCCCCGTCGTCGCCGTCGCACGTACGGGAGGTGCAGCCGAGCTACGGGAAGCACTGTCCGTCGTCGGCCACCACGAGCCTGTGGAAGTCCTGGAGGGCGACGACGCAGCCCGTGAGCTGGCGGCATCGTCCCGCCCGGGGTGGCGGGTCCTGAACGGGGTGACCGGGGCGCTGGGTCTGCCGCCCACGCTCGCCACGCTGGAGGCGGGAGCCACCCTGGCGCTCGCGAACAAGGAGTCGCTCGTGGCCGGGGGAGACCTGGTGCGCGCGGCCCAGCAGTTCCCCGGGCAGGTGGTTCCGGTGGACTCGGAGCACTCGGCGATCGCGCAGGCGCTCACGAGTGGGGTGCACCGGCGGGGCATGTGCGCGGTGCCAGCGGAGGGTGAGTCCGAGCTCGACGGCGAGAGCGAGTTGGCTCGCATCATCCTCACCGCCTCCGGGGGGCCGTTCCGGGGCCGCAGCCGGGGAGGGCTCGATGGGGTCACGGCGGAGCAGGCGCTTGCGCATCCCACCTGGTCCATGGGCCCGGTGGTGACGCTCAATTCCTCCACCCTCGTCAACAAGGGCCTCGAACTGATCGAGGCGCATCTCCTGTTCGACGTCCCGCCCGAGGACATCGAGGTCACGGTGCACCCGCAGTCGATCGTCCACTCGGGGGTGGAGTGGCAGGATGGCTCCACGATCCTGCAGGCCTCGCCGCCGGACATGCGCCTCCCGATCGCGCTGGGGCTCACGTGGCCCGAGCGGCGGTACCCGGTCCCGGCGTGCGACTGGACGCAGGCCACCACCTGGACGTTCGAGCCGGTGGACGATGAGACGTTCCCGGCGATCCGGCTGGCCCGCCAGGCGGTGGCGGCCTCTGCCACCCACCCGGCCGTCCTGAACGCCGCCAACGAGGAGTGCGTGGACGCCTTCCTCGCCGGGCGGGTCGCGTGGCTGGACATCGTGAACACCGTCCGCGCCGTGGTGGAGGACCACGAGGGAACACCACGCGGCTCCGCAACGTTGGAGAGTGTCAGGGCCGCCGAGGACTGGGCGCGGCGGGAGGCGCGCAGGCGCCTGGAAGCGAGGTAGTACGTGGGTTTCGTGTTCGGGATCCTGATCCTGATCGTCGGGCTGTTGGTGGCGATCGGGCTCCACGAGATCGGCCACCTCGCGCCCGCCAAGCGGTTCGGGGTGAAGGTCCCGCAGTACTTCATCGGCTTCGGACCCACCCTCTGGTCCACCCGGCGCGGCGAGACCGAGTACGGGTTGAAGGCGATCCCGCTCGGCGGATTCGTGCGGATGGCCGGCATGTACCCGGCCCGCAGGGATCCTGCCCCCGCGCTCGATCGCAAAGGCCGGATCACGCTCGTGGAGGAGGCGCGCGCCGAATCCCGGGCGGATCTCCTCCCCGGTGAGGAGCACCGGGACTTCGCCTCCCTCTCCGTTCCCAAGAAGCTCACCGTGATGTTCGGCGGCCCGCTCATGAACTGGCTGCTCGCCCTTGTGCTCCTGTTCGTGGTGTTCGTGGGCCTCGGAACGGGCGCGGCAACCTCCCGCATCAACTCGGTCACCGAGTGCGTCCCCGAGGTGGGGATGAGCGAGTGCGCCCCGGATGCCGAGGAGTCGCCCGCACTCGCGGCCGGGCTGCGGCCGGGGGACCGGATCACCTCCTGGAACGGTGTGCCGGTCCGCGACTGGACCGGCCTCACCGAGGCCATCCGCACCGGCCCTGCCGCGCCGCTGCCGGTGGAGGTGGTCCGCGATGGGGTGGAGGAGACCCTCACGGTCACCCCGGTCCTCACTCCACGTCCCCAGATCGGCGACGACGGCGAGCCCGTCCTCGAGAACGGCGAGCCTGTTCTCGTGCAGATGCCGTTCGTGGGCGTCCAGCCCACGTTCGAGCTCGTCCGGCAGGGCCCGGGCGAGGCCGTCTCGGCCTGGTGGAACGCCACCGGCGCCACCTTCGGGGCGGTGGCCTCGATCCCCGTCCAGCTCTGGAACACCGTGGAGGGCCTCATCAATCCGGGCGCGGAGATCGAGGGCGGGCGGTCCGTGGTCTCCGTGGTGGGGGTGGGCGCGCTCGCCGGTGAGATTGGTGGCGCAGCGAGCGCGGAGTACACCCTCGCCATGCGCGCGGTGGACATGCTGAGCCTGCTCGCCTCCCTGAACCTCGCCCTCTTCGTGTTCAACCTGATCCCGCTTCCCCCGCTCGACGGCGGCCACATCGCCGGTGCCCTCGTGGAGGGGGCGCGGCGGGGGATCGCCCGCCTGTCCGGGAAGCCGGACCCCGGGCCCGTGGACACCGCCAAGCTGTTGCCCGTGGCCTATGTGGTGGTGGGCTTCCTCCTCCTCATGACCGTGGTCCTGGTGTGGGCGGACATCGCCACCCCGATCCTGTAGCCGCCCTCCG
>JAUNRP010000104.1 GCA_030544165.1 bacterium | reverse complement strand
CACGCTCGTCCACCCGGACAGCGGAGGATGGCAGTGACCGAGAAGAGTGCGGCGGGCACGGCGGACCCCGCTGGACCCGCAGGTGCCGCCGGCGCGCGCACCTGGCGCGAGGACTACGCCGGGACCTACATGGGGATCTTCGGCTCCCCCCAGCTCGAACTCGTCCGCGGCGAGGGCGCCCACGTGTGGGACGAGGCCGGGAGGAAGTACGTGGACCTGCTCGCCGGGATCGCCGTCAACGCGCTCGGCCACGCCCACCCGGCCGTGGTGGGCGCGGTGAGCGAGCAGTTCGCCCGCCTCGGGCACGTCTCGAACCTGTTCACCAGCCCGCCGCAGCTCGCGTTTGCGCACAAGCTCCTCGAGCTTGCGGATAATCCCGAGGGCGGGCGCGCGCTCCTCGTGAACTCCGGTTCGGAGGCCAACGAGACCGCCCTCAAGATGGCGCTCGCCCACCGGCCGGGCGGCCGGATGGTGGCGCTCGAGGGCTCGTTCCACGGCCGCACGCTCGGCGCGCTCTCGCTCACGTGGAAGCCTGCGTACCGCGAGCCCTTCGCGCCCATGACGGGCAACGCCAGCTTCGTGGCCCCCGGTGACGTGGCCGCCCTGGAGCGCGAACTCTCCGGCGGGGGAGTGGCCGCGCTCTTCATCGAGGCCATCCAGGGCGAGGCGGGCGTCTACCCGCTCGATCCCGGGTTCGTCCGCGCCGCCCGCGAGCTCACCACCCAGCACGGCGCCCTTCTCGTGGTGGACGAGGTCCAGACCGGCGCCGGCCGCACCGGCGAGTGGCTCGCCCACACCCGCTTCGGCATCACGCCCGATGTGGTGACGATGGCCAAGGGCATCGGCGGCGGATTCCCGGTCGGGGCCGTGATCGGCTACGGGGCGGCCTCCTCCCTGCTGCAGCCCGGCCAGCACGGCAACACGTTCGGGGGCAACCCGCCGGCCGCCGCCGTGGCCCTCGCGGTGGCAGAGGAGATCGAGGCGCTCCTCCCGCGCGTCCGGGAGCTCGGTGCGCGCTGGAGGGCCGAGTTGGCGCAGGTCCCGCGCGTCGTCGGGGTACGGGGAGAGGGCCTGCTGATCGGAATCGAGCTGGACCAGCCCGCCGCCCCCGTGGCCGCGGCCCTGCTGGGCGAGGGCTTCATCGTGAACGCGGTCAACCCCACCACGCTGCGCCTGGCCCCGCCGTTCGTCCTCTCCGACGACGACGCCGCCGCCTTCACCCGGGCCCTCACCTCGGTCCTGGGCCGGGTGGGGTAGGGGAGAACTGCCACCTCGGGAGGCGGTTAGGCGAGCTCGACCACCTCGGGGGAGGCCGTGGCCACCATGACCGCCTTGATGGTGTGGAGGCGGTTCTCGGCCTGCTGGAACACCACGGAGGCGTCCGACTCGAAGACCTCGTCCGTGACCTCGAGCTCGGAGAGCCCGAACTCGGTGAAGATGTCCCGGCCCACCGCGGTGCCCTGATCGTGGAACGCCGGCAGGCAGTGGAGGAACTTCGCCTGCGGACCGGCCTGCGCCATGAGCTGGGCGTTCACCTGGTACGGCATGAGCCACTCGATCCGCTCCACCCAGGCGGACTTCTTCTCCCCCATGGAGACCCAGACGTCCGTGTAGAGGGCGTCCGCTCCGGCCACGGCGGCGGGATCGTCCGTGATGGTGACGGTGGCGCCCGAGGCGTCTGCGAGGCGCCGGGCCTCCGCCACGATCTCGGGTGCGGGCTGGAGCTGGGGCGGCGCCACGATCCGCACGTCCTGGCCGATCAGGGCCGCGCCCACGAGGAGGGAATTGGCCACGTTGTTGCGGCCATCGCCCACGTAGGCGAGGGAGATCTCCGACTCCGGCTTGCCGGTGACCTCGCGGAGCGTGAGCTGGTCCGCGAGGGTCTGGGTGGGGTGCCAGAGATCGGAGAGGCCGTTCCAGACCGGCACGTCCGAGTTCTCGGCGAGCAGCGTGACGGCCTCGTGGTCATCGCCGCGGTGCTCGATCCCGTCGAACATGCGGGCGAGCACCCGGGCGGTGTCCGCCACGGACTCCTTGTGGCCCATCTGCGAGCCCTGGGGATCGAGGTAGGTGACGTTCGCACCCTCGTGGTAGGCCGCCACCTCGAACGCGCACCGCGTGCGGGTGGAGGTCTTCTCGAAGAGGAGGGCGAACACCTGGCCGGCCAGTCGGCCCCCGCCGCGTGGCGCGGATTTCAGGAACGCAGCGAGGTCGAGGAGGTAGGTCCACTCCTCGGGGGCGAAGTCCAGTTCGCGCAGGAAGTCGCGGCCGCGCAGGTCCATGGGTGCCCTCTCCTAACGGGGGCTGCGCGCAACGGGGCAGGTCATGCAGCGGGGACCGCCGCGTCCCCTCCCGAGCTCGGAACCGGGGACCTCGATGACCTCCACCCCCGCCGCGCGCAGGTGGTTGTTGGTGGTGGTGGTGCGATCGTATCCGAGCACCACGCCCGGCCGGACCGCCAGCACGTTGCACCCGTCGTCCCACTGCTCGCGTTCGGCCGCGTGGACGTCCTGGACGGGGGTGAGGATTCGGACCTCGTCCACCCCGATCGCCCGTCCCATCGCCCGGTGCATGTCCTCCGGCGGGTTGTCCACGATCACCAGCTCGGACTCCCCGTCCCCGGGGGTGACGGTGAAGGTGGGCAGCATGCCGAGTCCCGCGTACTTGGTGAAGGAGTGCTCGTCCACCATGGACATCACCGTGTCCAGGTGCATGTACGCCCGCGCGCTGGGGAGCGCGATCCCGAGGACCGTGTGGGCGGCGCCGGCCGCGAAGAGCCGCTGGGCCAGGCGCTCCACCCCCTGCGGCGTGGTCCGTTCGGAGACCCCCACGGCGACGGCGCCGCCTCCCAGCACCATGATGTCGCCGCCCTCCACGCTCGCCGGGGCGTCGTCGTCCAGGTCCGTCCACTCGGGAGCGTGGGAGAAACGGGGGTGGAAGCGGTAGATCGCCTCGTAGTGCAGCGGCTCGCGGCGGCGGGCGCTGCGGGCCATCGTGTGGATCGCTACGCCGTCGCCGATCCAGGTGGAGGCATCGCGGGTGAAGAGGTGGTTGGGGAGGGGGCGGATGGCGAAGTCGTCCATGCCGAGGGTGTGGAACCAGAGCGAGCGGGGCTCGGAGGTGTGGTCCAGGAGTTCGCGCTTGGTGAGGCCGCCGATCATCACCTCCACCAGCTCCGGCACCGCGAGCCCGGCCAGGACCGCCCTGATCGACTCGATGGCCGCCGGTCCGAACCGCCGTTCGTCCAGGAAGCGCTCGACCACGAACTCGCGCGCGGCGGGGATGGCGAGGGTCTCGGCGAGGAGGTGGTCGAAGATGAGGACCTCCGCGCCGTTCTCCTCGAGGGTGCGGCGCAGGACCGCGTGCTCCTCCTCGGCACGGGCCACCCACAGGATCTCGTCGAAGAGGAGGTCGGTGCGATTGGAGGGGGTGAGCCGTTTGAGCTCGATTCCCGGGCGGTGCACGATCACGCAGCGGAGGGGATCCACGTCCGATCCGACGCCTGGCGTGGGCTGCTCCGTCCCGCTCTCCGGCTGGTCCTCGGTAGACTTATGCATGTTATGCACTTTCGTGGATAGGTAACCATATGTCGGATCGCGCGCAGATCCAGACCAAGGCGGCGCGCCAGGCGCACATCGCCACGGTTCTCGCGACCAGCCAGGTCCGCTCCCAGACGGAGCTGGCCGCGGTCCTCGCAGCCGACGGCATCGCCACCACTCAGGCAACCCTCTCACGGGACCTCGTGGAGATGCGTGCCCAGAAGGTGCGTGGCACGGAGGGAGACCTGGTCTACGCCCTTCCGGCGGAGGGCGCCGGGGGAGCCACGATCGGCGTGGCACCCCCGCAGGATTCGGCCCACCTGGAGGCGCGATTCGCCCGCCTCGCCTCGGAGCTGCTGGTGACCGCCGAGTACGCGCAGAACCTCGTGGTCCTCCGCACGCCGGCGGGTGCCGCCCACTACCTGGCCTCCGCGCTCGATCGGGCCATGTACCTCGGTATCCTCGGCACGGTTGCGGGGGATGACACGATCCTCGTGATCGCACGCTCCGAGCAGGAGGCCGAGGAGTTCGTGGCCTCCGTCCTCAAGCTCGCCGCCTCGCAGGAAAGGTCCACGCATGTCTGACTCCCTCGCCCTCTGGGGCGGACGGTTCGCCTCCGGCCCGGCAGATGCACTCGCGGCCCTCTCCCTGTCCACCCACTTCGACTGGCGGTTGGCGCGCCACGACATCGCCGGATCGCGCGCGCACGCCCGGGTGCTGCACCGGGCGGGTCTCCTGGACGAGGACCAGCTCGCGGGGATGCTGGCGGCCCTGGACCAGTTGGACGCGGACGTGGCCTCGGGTGAGTTCGTGGCCGAACCGGCAGATGAGGACGTCCACACCGCGCTCGAGCGCGGGCTGATCGAGCGCGCCGGAGCGGACCTGGGCGGACGGTTGCGGGCCGGCCGATCCCGCAACGATCAGATCGCCACCCTCATCCGCATGTACCTGCGCGAGGAGGCACGCCTCGTGGCCCGAGAGGTCCTGGACCTCGTCTCGGTGCTGGCCGGGCGCGCCCGCGAGGCGGGCGGCGCGATCATGCCCGGCCGTACCCACCTCCAGCACGCCCAGCCCGTGCTGCTCGCCCACCACCTCGCGGCCCACGCCTGGCCGCTGCTGCGGGACGTCCAGCGGCTCGTGGACTGGGATGCCCGGGCGGCCCTCTCCCCGTATGGGGCGGGAGCTCTGGCCGGATCCTCCCTCGGGCTGGACCCGCAGGTGGTGGCCGAGGAGCTCGGATTCGACGGCGCGGCCCCCAACTCCATCGATGCCACGGCCGCCCGTGACGTGGTGGCAGAGTTCGCCTACATCACCACCCAGGTGGCGATCGACCTCTCCCGGCTCTCCGAGGAGGTGATCATCTGGGCCACGCGGGAGTTCGGCTTCGTGACCCTGGATGACGCGTTCTCCACGGGATCCTCGATCATGCCGCAGAAGAAGAACCCGGACGTGGCGGAGCTCGCTCGCGGAAAGGCGGGCCGGGTGATCGGCAACCTCACGGGCCTCCTCGCCACCCTCAAGGGCCTCCCGCTCGCCTACAACCGGGACCTGCAGGAGGACAAGGAGCCGGTGTTCGATTCGGTGGACACCCTCCACCTCCTCCTGCCCGCCGTGACCGGGATGATGGCCACGATGGTCTTCCACACCGAGCGGATGGCGGAGCTCGCGCCCCAGGGGTTCTCGCTCGCCACCGACATCGCCGAGTGGCTGGTGCGTGAGGGCGTTCCGTTCCGGCACGCACACGAGCTGGCGGGCGCGTGCGTACGTGCCGCCGAGGAGCGGGGGGTCGAACTGGGGGAGTTGTCCGATGCCGAGTTCGCCGCGATCGACCCCGCGCTCACTCCAGAGGTGAGGGACGTGCTCACTGCGGAAGGGTCGGTAGGATCACGCTCGGCCTACGGCGGAACGGCACCGACCGCCGTCGGGACGCAGTTGGACGCGCTTGACGAGCAGGCGGACGCGCTGCGACGGTGGGCGGCGGACGCCCCCGGAGGGGCGAGGTAGTGGAGCACGGGAAGGACACCATGGACCTGCTGGAGGAACTGCGGTGGCGCGGGCTGATCGAGCAGTCCACGGGGTTCGAGAAGCTCGCCGAGGCGCTCGCCTCCGGGCCGGTCACCTACTACTGTGGATTCGATCCCACGGGACCCTCGCTGCACCACGGGCACCTGGTCCAGCTCATCCTGCTGCGACACCTCCAGCTCGCCGGGCACACTCCGATCGCCCTCGTGGGGGGAGCGACCGGCATGATCGGGGACCCGCGGGAGAGCGGGGAGCGGATCTTGAACCCCGCCGAGGTGGTGGCGGAGTGGACGGAGAGGCTGCGCCGCCAGATCGAGCCCTTCCTCTCGTTCGAGGGGGAGAACGCCGCCCAGATGGTCAACAACCTGGACTGGACGGCCCAGATGTCCGCGATCGAGCTGCTGCGGGATGTGGGCAAGTTCTACCGGGTGGGCCCGATGCTGGCGAAGGACACGGTGGCGCGCCGCCTCGCCTCGGACGAGGGGATCTCCTTCACCGAGTTCTCCTACTCACTGCTCCAGGGCAATGACTTCCGCGAGCTGTTCCGCCGCCACGGGGTGACCCTCCAGACCGGGGGAAACGACCAGTGGACCAACCTGCTCGCCGGCGTGGAGCTGATCCACAAGTCCGAGGCGCGCGAGGTGCATGCGCTGACCACGCCGCTGATCACCAAGGCGGATGGCACCAAGTTCGGGAAGACGGAAGGCGGGGCGGTCTGGCTGGCGGCGGACATGATGAGCCCGTACGCCTTCTACCAGTTCTGGCTGAACACGGATGACGCTGATGTGGTGCGGTACCTGAAGATCTTCACCTTCCTTGGGCGGGACGAGATCGGTGAGCTCGAGGCGGCGGTCACGGAGAAGCCCTGGGCGCGGGCCGCCCAGCGGCAGCTCGCCCGCGAGGTGACCACCCTGGTGCACGGGGCGCAGGCTACGGCGGACGTGGAGCGGGCCTCTGCGGCGCTGTTCGGCTCGGAGGACCTGTTCGGCCTGCCCGGCGACGTGCTCTCCGATGCGGTCTCGCACCTGCCCGCGGGTGAGGTGGTGGTGGGGGAGACCTCGATGGTGGACCTCATGGTGGCGGTGGGACTCGAGAAGGGCCGCTCGGCCGCGCGGCGCACCATCGCTGACGGCGGGTTGTACGTGAACAACGTGAAGGTCTCCGACGAGGAGGCGGTGGTGGGTTCCGGTGATGTGCTGGCCGGTGGGCTGGTGCTCGTGCGGAAGGGCAAGAGGAACCTTGCCGTGGGCCGCGCCGCCGGAACGTGACGGGGGCCACCGGGCGGCGGGCCTTGGGGTGCCCGGGGGCGCTGCCTGTGACCGACCTTACAGGTGGCCTGTTGGGCCGATCATGGGCTGGATCGGTGGCATAACCGCAGGTCAGAGGCGTGATTCCGGGCGTGGCGCGCCCTGGTGGCGGTCGTTTGACGAGCGCCCCAGAAGTCCATAAAGTCTTATCTCGCTGCACCACACGGAACGGCGCGGAAGCCCCTCACGGGGGTGACCGAGACCACCAGGGAGCAGCCACCTGAGGGCTCGACTCGATCCAGATTCTGGGGTAGAGTGAACAGCCCGAACAGGGGCCCACGGCCGAACCGGACACCACCAGGTGGACGAGGCCAGGGCACAACCACCTCCGCTACGGACCTCCTAGAGGCGAGTTCGGCGTGTGTTTGTTGTTTGATATCTCAACAGTGTGCTTTTTGTTTTTGATGCCATTTG
>JAUNRP010000103.1 GCA_030544165.1 bacterium | reverse complement strand
CCGCGCTCCCGCTCGATGTCCATGCGATCGAGGTACTGGGCGCGCATCTGGCGGGCCTCCACCACGCCGGTGAGCTGGAGCATGCGGTCCGCGAGCGTGGACTTGCCGTGGTCGATGTGCGCGATGATGCAGAAGTTGCGCAGCAGCTCGGGGCTGGTGCCAGCGGGCGCGATGGTGCCCATGAGCGTGGGGTTGGGAATCACTGAGGTCCTTTGGGGGCGGTATCTGCCCTCCATGATCCCATACGGAACAGGATGGCCTCCCTGTGCGTTGCACCACCTGATGGATGAACGAGGCATTGGACAACTGATCCGCCTGGCCAACGCGCCCGGCGCCCTTCTGGCGCGCATGGCGGCCCTCGCCACCGTGCCGTTCCTGGTGGTGGCGTTCTTTGCGATGCGCAACCGGGAGACCACCTTCTCCTGGATCCTGTTCGGGGTGGCGTGCGTGTTCGCGGCTGCGGTGGCGTTCTTCGCGTGGAGGCGGGCGCGGCTCGCCGCCCTCGTTGACGAGGCCGAACTGCGGGTTGCCGGCCAGTCCACCGGGGCGGGAGAGCTCACCCGCCCGGAGCAGGAGAGCATCGAGAACCGGGTGACGGGCCACCTGAACCGCCTCCAGGAGTTCGATGAGGAGCGGCGCCTGCGCCGTGACACCTGGCTCCCCCGCGTGGAGGCCACGCAGCGTGCCCTCGTGCGGGCGGCGGGCGGCGTGGAGAAGGCGCCCTACCTGCGCGATGACCTCCGCGTCACCCTGATCGCCCTCGGGCTGACGGTGGCCGCGATCCCGGTGGGATCGCTCGGCACCTTCCTCGCGCTCCTCCACCTGCTCGGCTGAGGCTAGCCTTGGGGGCGTGAACTGGAAGAACCTGCTGACCCGCCTCGGCCGTGAGGCAATCCGTGCCGTCGAGCGCCAGATCAGGAGCGCGCAGTCGGCTCCTCCAGAGGAGAGATCGGCGCCGTCGTCGGGACGGAGCCAGCGCCCCCGCACGGAGCGGCCGCGGCAGGCCAGGCAGCGGGAGAACAGGCAGCGGGACCACGGCGGGGAGCCCTCGCCGTACGGACCCGCCTCGGCGCGCGAGATCGCGGACTCGTTCCTTCCCGAGTTCGACTACGCCCCGCACATGGACGGGGACGCGGATCCGGGCGAGGTGGTGTGGACGTGGGTGCCGTACGAGGACATCCCGGAGGTGGGCAAGGACCGGCCGGTGCTCGTGCTCGCGCACATCGAGAAGGACCTGGTGGTGGTGCAGCTGACCTCCAAGGACCGCGACCTGGACCGGGCGGACGAGGCCCGGCACGGCCGCTACTGGATCGATGTGGGGTCGGGCGACTGGGACAGCCGCGGGCGGCCGTCGGAGGCGCGGATCGACCGGCTGCTGCGCGTGGGCCAGTCCGCGATCCGCCGCGAGGGCGGGATCCTGCCGGCCGATGTGTTCGAGGAGGTGGTGGCCGCCGTGGAGGCGGCGCACCACCACGGGCTCTGAGTGCGACTGTGAGCGATCCCGCACCACCGTGAGCCATCTGGCAGTGACCGGGGGCGCGGGCCTTTGCTAGTCTTGGCCGTTGGGTTTCCGCTCGGTCGGGTGGAGCCCGAGCCAGTGGCACGCACGGCATCCCCACGCCGCAGTCCCGCTGCTGGCAGACCCTCGACGACCAGAGAACACCGAAGCAGAAAGATCATCCGTGGCAAATATCAAGTCGCAGATCAAGCGCAACCGCACGAACGAGGAAGCGCGCCAGCGCAACCAGGCGGTCAAGAGCGAGCTCAAGACCTACGTGCGCAAGGTGCGTCAGGCTGTCGAGGCCGGTGACAAGGAAACCGCAACCGAGGCGCTCTCGGCTGCGGGGCGGAAGCTGGACAAGGCTGCCTCCAAGGGAGTCATCCACCGCAACCAGGCCGCCAACCGCAAGTCCAAGCTGGCCAAGCACGTGAACGGAATGTGAGTTCGACTCACTGACGAAGGAGGGGCACCAGATCGGGTGCCCCTCCTTCGTTGTTTTGGCGCCCAAGTGCGGGCGGCGGGACCTAGGCGATCCGCAGGCCCTCGGTGGCGCGCAGCTCGGCGGCGAGGTGCCAGTATCCGATCAGGTCATCGTTGATGGCGTCCCAGGAGCGGGTGAGTGCCCGGCGGCGGCCGGCCTCGCCCATCCGGCGGCGCAGCTCCGGGTCCTCCACGAGCCGCTGGATGGCGGCGCGCATCTGCTCGGGCCGGTCCGGATCGAACAGGAAGCCGGTCTCGCCATCCACCACCTGATCCAGCGGGCCGCCCTCGGCCGGGGCCACCACGGGGACTCCCGCAGCCATGGCCTCCTGCACGGTGAGGCCGAAGGTCTCGTGCCGGCCGGTGTGGACGAACACATCGAGGGCCGCGTAGGCGGCAGCGAGGTCCTCCCCGCCGAGCCTGCCGGTGAAGTGGGCGGTGGGCAGCGCGTTCTCGATCTTCTGGCGCACGGTGCCGTCCCCCACCACCACCAGGTCCGCGAGATCCGCCACGGCGGCGAGCCGCTCCACCTCCTTCTCCGGGTTGAGGCGGCCGATGTAGCCCACCACGGGTCGCCCGGTGCGCGCGAAGTCCGCGCGGAAGCGGCGCCCCGCCTCCGAATCGCGGCGCTCGGGAGTGAACAACTTCGCGTCCACCCCGTGCGGCCACACGATCACGTCATTGATGCCCCACGCGGTGAGGTCCGCCGCGGCGGAGGTGGAGGGCGCGAGGTTCACGTCCGCGTGCTGGTGCGCCCAGTAGAGCCACTTGGTGGAGGGGGCGGAGAGGAAGGGGAGGTGGTTGCGCTTGGAGAAGCCCGCCAGATCGGTCTGGTAGACCGCGCACGTGGGGATCCCCCGGCGGTCCGCTGCCACGAGCGCGTGGAATCCGAGGGAGAAGGGGGCCGCCGCGTGCACCACGTCCGGCTGGAACTGCTCGAGCGCCATGGTGAGGATCCGGGTGGGGAAGCCCACGCGCATTCCCATCCACGGGAAGGAGGTCACCTCGATCACCGGGAAGCCGGCGTACTGCCGGGGCGCCGGGCCGGGGCAGATCACGAGCGCCTCGTGCCCGCGGGCGGCCAGGTGGTCCAGGGTGCGCAGGACGGTGGTGGTGACACCGTTCATCGAGGGCAGGAACGATTCCGCCGCCACGAGTACCTTCATACCCCGAATCTCGCACACGCCCGTGCGCAGACCTCTCCGACTTGAGGACGAAAAGCGGGCCACCGCATGCGCCGTCCGGCCTACCCCTAGCCACGGTTGCGCGCCGCCGCCACCCGCAGGAGTGCCCTCTCGATCGCGAAGTCCGGATCGCGCGAGGCACCCTTCACCTCCGCGTCCGCCTGGGCCACGGCCATGATGGCCTCCGCGAGGGCCTCCGGGCTCCAGCCGCGCAACTCGCGCGCGGCCCGATCGAACTGCCACGGCGCGATCCCCACGTCCCCGGCGCTCATCCCGCGCCCGCGCGCCGCCCCCACCTTCACGAGCGTGCGCAGCTTGACCGCGAGGGCCGCCACCAGCGGAACGGGCGGCGTCCCCGTGGCGATCGCGTGCCGGGCGAGGGAGACCGCCTCCCCCGCGTGCCCGGCCACGGCGGCGTCCGCCACCTTGAACCCGGTGGCCTCCACGCGGCCGCCGTAGTACTGGTTCACCAGCGCCACGGTGATCCTGCCCGTGGTGTCCGCCACGAGCTGCCGCACGGCCGCGTCCAGCTCGCGGAGGTCCGAGCCCACCGCATCGATGAGGGCCTGCACGGCCTCGCGCTCGATCTGGCGACCGGCGGCCTGGAGGTCGTTCTTCACGAACTCCGCCTTGTCCGAATCCCGCTTGAGGGGCTCGCACGCCACCACCTCCCCCGCCTTCGCGAGGGCATCGAGCAGCTTCTTGCCACGGTTGCCGCCCCCGTGCCGCACGATCAGCCACACGTCCGGCTCCGGCTGTTCGATGTAGGCGAGCGCATCGGCGAGGAACGCGTCCGTCATGGACTCCGCCCCGCTCACCACGATCGCCCGCTGCTCCCCGAACAGCGAGGGGCTCGCGAGGTACGTGAGCGCGCCCGGCTCGTAGGCCGCCGCCTCGAGGCGCGTGATCTCCACCTCCGGGTCCTGTTCGCGGGCCTGGACCAGGAGGCGGTCGAGCGCGCGCTCGGCGAACACGCCCTCGCTGCCCTTCACCAACACGAAGGGCACCAGCCTCACCCTGTCCCACGTGGTCGCCATGGCCACCAGCATCCCACGCGCCGCCCCCACGGACGACAACGTCCCCCTCCTCATCCGTCCTCCTCACCTCTCCGGAAACCTCCCCGTACACCTCGAGCGCCAACTCGGTGGGGTGGCCGTACGTGTTCTCCCCCACCGAGACCAGCGCAACGGCGGGCGAGAGCAGTCTCGCCAGCCCGGGATCCTGCTGGGCCGCCCCGTGGTGCGCCACCGCCACCACGTCCACCGGCCCCTCCCCCGCCTCCGCCAGCTCCCGCGCGAGGCGCCGCTGCGCCTCTGTCCCGAGGTCCCCCAGCCCGAGCGCCCGCGGGCCTCCGGGCGCCTCCAGCAGGACCGCGAGGGACAGCTCGTTGGCATCGCGCGGCGCCCCCTGCACCGGTGGCCAGTACACCCGGAACTCCAGATCACCCGCCGCACCGGTGAGCCCCTCTCCCGCCACCTCCACCTCCCTCCCGACGGCGGAGGCCTCCCTGCGTACCCATGCCACCGTTGCGCTGGGCTGCTCCGCGTGGGACACGAGGATCCGGTCCACCGGGACGCTCGCAAGGACGGCGGGCAGGTTGCCCACGTGGTCCGCGTGGGGGTGCGTGAGTACCAGCATGTCCAGGTGCCGCACGCCCGCACGCACGAGGCAGTCCTGCGAGCGCCCCTCCTCGAGGCCCACGTCCACCATGACCGCGCGGCCGGCGCCTGAGCGCACCAGCATGGCGGAGCCCTGGCCCACGTCGCACTGCCACACGAACCACGGGGGCTGGCGGAGCAGGATGAAGGCGGAGAGAACGGCGCCCAGGGCCGCGGTGGTGGCGATGATCGCGCCGAGGCGGCGGGGACGGCCGAGGTGGGGGCGGAACCGGTTGGTCCCATCCGGCGGCGGCCGCTCCAGCCGGTGGTGGCGGAGGCGCAGGATGAGCACCACGATCGCCCCGTTTGCCACCAGCAGCATGAGTGCGCCGCCCACTCCCTGGGGCCAGGGGATCGCCGCGAGGGGAAGGCGCGCGCAGAACATCGCCACCGCCGCGATCCAGCCGGTGCACCACTCCGCGAGGTGGGCACTGGCGAGGGCGAGCCACGGCAGCGGCACCGCGAACACCACCCCGAGCAGTCCGAACACGGTGGAGGGAGGGACCACCGGGGCCACGAGCGCGTTCGCGAGGACCCCCACGATGCTCACCTCGGGGTTGAAGAGGACCAGGATCGGGGCGCAGGCCAGCCCCGCGGCCAGGGGGACGGCGAGGGCCATGGCGAGTAGGCGTCGTCGGGAGGTGCCCACCATCGCCTCGGTGAACGGGAGGGTGAGGAGCACGATCGCGCAGGTGGCGGCGGCGGAGAGGGCGAAGCCGAACTGGAGGGCCAGCCACGGATCCAGGATGAGGACCAGGGAGATACCCCCGGCGAGCGAGGGCACGGCCTGGGGCGGGCGACCGAGGGCGAGGGCCACGAACGCCACCGAGGCCATGGCGGCGGCACGGACCACGGAGGGTTCGGGTCCCACGAGCGCGACCAGGGCGGCGAGCCCGCCGACGGCCGCGAGGACCCGGGTGCGCCGGGTGAGGCGGCCCAGGGCCACGGCGAGGGCGGCGACAACGAGGGAGACGTGCGAGCCCGAGACGGCGGTGAGGTGGCCGAGCGAGGTGCGGCGCATGGCGGCCTCGAGGGTGGCGTCGAGGCGGGTGTCATCCCCCACGGCGACTCCCGGGACGAGGGCGCGGCCCTGGGGGCTGAGGCCGTCGGTGAGGTCCATGAAGCGATTACGGGCGGCGGTGATGGCGCCGCGGCCTGGCTCGGTTTCGAGGATGCGGCCGTCCAGGAGGAGGGCGGCAACGTCCGAGGAGGGTTCGAGGGCCGCGAGGCGCCCGGTGAGGACGATCCCCTCCCCGCGGCGGGTCTCGAGGACATCGCCGAGAACCACGATGCGGGCGGAGGTGGGGGCCACCGCCCCGGTGTGCTCGATCCCGGTGACCGCCACCTCGGCCGTGCCCTCCCACCGCTTCTCCGGGCCCGCTGGCCGGGGAGGGGAGGCCACCTCGCCGTGGAGGACCACGGAGTGGCCGGCACCGGCGGCGTCCATGAAGCCGCCGCGGTGGCGCTCGGCGAGTTGGAGGGCGGCAGAGGCCGTGACGGCGGCCGCCACCGCGAGCGCGAGGGCCACGGGCGTTCCCGCGGGAACGCCGCGAGCGGTGAGGATGGCGGAACTCACCGCTCCGAGGGCGAGGGCGAACATGGCGGGGCCGAGGGCTGCCGGGCCGAGGTGGTCGGCGAGGCTGAGGGCGCCGGCGGCGCCGATCCAGGCGGCGGCGAGGGCGGGCAGGAGTCGGAGGTCGTGGGTCACACGGTCACCAACTCCCGCAGCCGCTCCATCAGCACCGGGCCGATGCCGGAGACCTCGTCCAGTTCCTCCAGAGAGGAGAAGCCGCCGTTGTCCTCCCGCCACCGGATGATGGAGCCCGCGAGCGAGGGGCCGATTCCGGGGAGTTCCTGGAGTTGCTCCGCCGTGGCGGTGTTGATGTTGATGGGTCCCTGAGGAGACCCGGCTGGCGTGCCCGGCGGCGCGGCGGGCCCCACCGCCGCGGGCGGAGCCTCCCCCACGCGCGGGACGTACACCTGCTGGCCGTCCACGAGGACGGTGGCGCGGTTGAGGCCGGACTCCTCCGCATCCTCCGTGAAGCCGCCGGCGCGGGTGATGGCGTCATCGATCCGGCTGCCGGCGGGCAGCTCGAACACCCCCGGGCTCTCCACCGCTCCGGTCACGTGGACCACGACGGGCGTGGCGGGGAGCCCGGGCGTACCCGCATCCGCGGACGGCGAGCCGGGAGCGGGAGGTGAGGGTCCGCCGTCGGGGAAAAGGGTGCGGGAGGTGGGCGCGGACGAGGGTGCGGGCAACGTGACGGAGGAGCCCGTGGCCCACGAGCGCACGGCGAGGAATCCCACGATCGCGAGCGCCAGGATCGCGATCCCCACCACGGCACGGGGGTGGAGGCGGGGGGCGTCCGAGCGGTGGGTGGGCACGGGTCACAGGCTAGGGAGCGCCCACCCTCCCGGTGCCGGGGCCCGCCGCGCCCTGTGGATGGCGGCACTCCCCTGGCGGCTGTGGAGAACTCAGCGGAC
>JAUNRP010000102.1:2681-7326 GCA_030544165.1 bacterium | reverse complement strand
GGTGGAGGGCCAGTGGCGTGGGGTGGGGGGCGGGCGCTCGTGGTGGGGGCCGCCGGGCTAGGGCAGAATAAAACCGTGCCCTCGCCCACCACGCCTCCCTCGCCCACGCCAGACTCGTCCGACACGCCGCCCTCGCCCACCACGCCAGGCTCACCAGCACCCACTGCAGACACCCCGGCCCCCCGCACGCCCACGCCGGTGGCCCCGGCCGCCGCGGCCCACCCGGAGACCACGGGCGCCTCCTCCACCCGCAGGGGCTCGCGCGTGACAGTGATCGGAGGCGGCCCCGGAGGCTATGAGGCCGCGCTTGTGGCGGCCCAGCTCGGCGCGCACGTCACCCTCATCGAGAAGGACGGGCTCGGCGGTGCCGCGGTGCTCACGGACGTGGTTCCCTCCAAGACCCTGATCGCCACGGCGGAGTGGATGACCCAGACGGAGTCCGCGGACGAACTCGGCATCTCCACCGGCTCGGACCCGCTCACGGTGGACATGGCAACGGTCAACCAGCGGGTGCTCGAGCTCGCCGCCGCACAGTCCCGTGACATCCGCACGCGCCTCGAGTCCGAGGGCATCACGATCATCGATGGCTACGGCACCATCGATCCCCACTTCACCTCCACCGGCGCCCGCTCGGTCACCATCACCGCCAAGGACGGGACCACCACCACCCACGAGACGGACACGATCCTCATCTCCACCGGCGCCTCCCCGCGCGAGCTCCCGGACGCCACCCCGGACGGCGAACGCATCCTCACCTGGAAGCAGCTCTACGCCCTGGACACCCTCCCCGAGCACCTGATCGTGGTGGGATCGGGCGTCACCGGTGCCGAATTCGCGGGCGCCTACAACGCTCTCGGCGCCACGGTGACGCTCGTCTCCTCCCGTGACCGCGTGCTGCCCGGCCAGGACGAGGAGGCCGCGGAGCTCATCGAATCCGTCTTCCGCCGCCGCGGCATGAACGTCCTGTCCAGGTCCCGCGCGGAGGCCGTACGGCGAGAGGGTGGCGGCGTCGTCGTGACCCTCTCGGACGGACGGGAGGTGAGCGGGTCCCACTGCCTCGTGGCCGTGGGCGCCGTCCCCAACACGCGCGGCATGGGCCTCGCGGAGGCGGGCGTGCAGGTGAACGGGAGCGGGCACATCGAGGTGGACCGCGTCTCGCGCACCACCGCCTACCGCGTCTACGCCGCCGGCGACTGCACCGGCGTCCTCCCCCTCGCCTCCGTGGCCGCGATGCAGGGCCGGATCGCCATGTGGCACGCCCTCGGCGACGCCGTCTCCCCCCTGGACACCAGGTCCGTGGCCGCCTGCATCTTCACCGCCCCCGAGATCGCCACGATCGGCGTCACCCAGCGCGCCATCGAGGACGGCGAGGTGGCCGGCGCCATCACCCGCCTGCCCGTGGCCCGCAACCCGCGCGCCAAGATGCTCGGCATCAAGGAGGGCTTCATCAAGATCTTCTCCGAACGCGGCTCCGGCGTGGTGATCGGCGGCGTGGTGGTGGCCCCGCGCGCCAGCGAACTCATCTACCCCGTCACCCTCGCCGTGGCCAACCGCCTCACCGTTGACCAGGTCTCCAGCGCCTTCACCATCTACCCCTCCCTCACCGGCTCGCTCGGCGAGGCCGCCCGCACGCTCCACGGGGTGGGGGAGTAGATGGTCTCGCCTCCCGTCCTTGACCTTTCCGACGACGTCGTGCGGCTGGCTGCCGCTCTGTGCGACCTGCCGTCCGTCTCGGGTTCCGAGACGGCGCTGGCGGACGCCATTGAGGAGGCGCTGGCGGGCTGCGGGCACCTGACCCTGGATCGCGACGGCGACGCCCTGGTGGCCCGGACCACCCTGGGCCGGGGGCGCCGGGTGGTGATCGCGGGCCACATTGACACCGTGCCGGTGAAGGAGAACCTCCCCACCCGGCTCGTGGGCGGGGAGTTGTGGGGACGCGGGACCGTGGACATGAAGTCCGGGGTGGCGGTGATGCTGCACCTCGCGGCTCGGCTCACGGAGCCGGCGTGGGACGTGACGTGGGTGTTCTACGACCACGAGGAGGTGGACTACACCAAGAACGGTCTCGGCCGGGTGGCTCGGAAACATCCCAAGTGGCTCAAGGGCGACTTCGCGATCCTGATGGAGCCCACGGCCGCGCAGATCGAGGGCGGCTGTAACGGCACGATGCTGGTGGAGATCGGGATGGGCGGAATCACCGCCCACTCGGCGCGAGCCTGGAGGGGGCTGAACGCGATCCACTCGATGGCGGAGATCCTCACGACCCTGCGTGACTACCGCGCCCGCGAGGTGGAGGTGGACGGGCTCGTGTACCTGGAGTCCCTCTCTGCGGTGGGGATCCACGGGGGAATTGCCACCAACATGGTGCCGGACCTGTGCACCCTCACAATCAATTACCGGTTCGCGCCGTCCACCTCGGTGGAGGAGGCGCTCGAGCACCTCGAGGAGGTGTTCTCGCCCTACATTCTGGACCTGAAGGACGCCGTGGCAGGGGCCCGCCCGGGCCTCGACGATCCGCTCGTGGCAGAGTTTGTGGCGGCCGTGACTGCCTCCGGCGCCGAGGTGGGACCCAAGTACGGGTGGACAGACGTTGCCCGGTTCTCCGAGCTCGGGATCCCGGCGGTGAACTATGGGCCGGGAGATCCGATGCTCGCGCACGCGGATGACGAACGCTGTCCCACATCCCAGATCCACGCCTGCGCGGACGCGCTGGCGAACTGGCTGACGAAAGGTGAGTAATGGCCCCCAAGCGCCCCAGCTACCGTAAGGGTCCGGTGGTCCTCCGTGGTGACCAGATCCCCACGGAGACCACGGATGCCCGGCTCCTGAAGCCCGATCAGGAGTCCGATTGGCTCCACGCCGATCCGTGGCGCGTGATGCGCATCCAGGCCGAGTTCGTGGAGGGCTTCGGGGCGCTCGCCCAGGTGGGCCCGGCCATCTCGGTGTTCGGATCTGCCCGCACCCAGCCGGATACCCCCACCTACCAGCTCGGCGTGGACGTGGCCAAGGAGCTGGTGGCCGCCGGATACGGCGTGATCACCGGAGGCGGGCCCGGCCTGATGGAGGCGGCCAACAAGGGTGCCCACGAGGCCGGGGGCGTCTCGGTGGGGCTCGGCATCGAGCTCCCGTTCGAGCAGGGCCTGAACCAGTGGGTGGACCTCGGGATCAACTTCCGCTACTTCTTTGTCCGCAAGACCATGTTCGTGAAGTACTCCCAGGGGTTCATCGTGCTCCCCGGCGGGTTCGGCACCCTGGACGAGCTCTTCGAGGCCGTGACGCTGGTGCAGACGCACAAGGTGAGGTCCTTCCCGATCGTGCTGGTGGGGACGGAGTACTGGTCCGGGCTCAAGGAGTGGCTGGTGAACGTCATGGTGGAGGAGGGAACCATCAGCCCCGGCGATCCGGACCTCCTTCCCGTGGTGGACACCCCCGAGGAGGCGGTCGCGGCGGTGAAGGCCGGACTCACACGGCTCAACAGCGAGCAGGACGAGAACCCATTCCACGTGGGGGACCCAATCTGACGGGGAGACCTGGCCGTGGGTGACGTAAACTGGTCCCTGTGATCGCGCGGTCCACGCGCGTAGTTCCGTAGGAGGAGATAGCCACATGGCAGCGATGAAGCCGCGCACGGGTGACGGACCGCTCGAGGTCACCAAGGAAGGCCGGGGGTTCGTCATGCGCGTGCCGCTGGAGGGCGGCGGCCGTCTCGTGGTCGAGCTCAACCAGGCCGAGGTTGATGAACTGGCCGGGGCCCTCGATGGAGTCAGGTCCTGAATCAGGGATGTACAGGGGCGCCCCCCGGGCGCCCCTGTTCCCATGTCCGGGCACGTGCCACCATCACAGTCTGATCGGACGTTGCGCCCTACCGGCGCGCGAGGGAGGAAGCTCACGGTGAAGGGACGCATTCTGGCGGCCGCGGTTGCTGTGGCACTGGTGGCCGGATGCTCCGGCGGCACGGAGGAGCCCACCGCTCCTCCCACCACCCCCACGGTCACCCCCACCACGCCCGAGCCCACTGTGGAACCCACCCCCGAACCCACGCTGGGACCGGAGGAGCAGGCGGAGCGGGACGGGTTTGCGAGCGTGCAGCACTACTACGCGCTCTTCGATGAGGTGCGGGAATCCAACTACACGGATGAGCGCGCCATCACGGAACTCCTCGACTTCGTGGGGGCCGGATACCGGCAGGTGCTCCACCGCTACGTGGAGAACGCTCAACTCCAGAAGTGGGGCCAGGAGGGCGCAACGGCCGTCTCCCTGCTCGGACTCCAGTCCCACGAGGTCCACGAGACCTACTCCCAGTCCGTGATCCGCGTGTGCGTGGACTCCACGGGTGTCACCAACCTGGTGGACGGAGAACCAGCCGGACCGCCGCCCGCTCCCTACGCCCTCGACTACGTGGTCTCCACTGGTGCGGATGGGGATGTCCCACGAATTGATGATGAACAGTTCGTGGAGGGAGTCACATGTTGAGGGCTAATTGTTGAGTCCGGCCCGGATTTCCGGTTCAATCTTGAGTGGTCGAGGGGAGATGTGATGGGAACGTTCAGGACTCTGGCGGCAGGTGCCGCCCTGATCATGGGGGCCTTCGCCCTCCCGCTGGCCGCCCATGCGCAGCCGGCTCCGCAGGCCCCTGTGCCCGCAG
>JAUNRP010000102.1:0-2581 GCA_030544165.1 bacterium | reverse complement strand
GCCCGCAGCCCAGGCCGTTACGCAGCCCGAACTGGCGGGCGCGTCCCAGCCCGGATTCCGCGGAATCCAGCCCACGGTGTGCTCCGGACCCAACCAGCCCGTTCACTGCTCAGTGGGCGGCAGCGAGGGCGGCGGGGGCGGTGGTCGCGGCGGACAGGCTAGCGGCGGATTCGATGACCGCGTCAACTACACCTCGGACACCTGTGGCTCATGGGGTGACCTCAACGGTGATGGCGCCGAGGAATACCTCGAGGCACTCGAGAACCCGGTGGCGGGCTGGTCAATGAGCGAGAACGGCTGTTCGATCACCAACAACGTCACCGGCGAGGTGCTGCGCTGGCAGGTGGTGTTCGCCGCATGGGTGCAGAAGACCGGCAATGGCGGCGCCCCCGTCCCCTACGCCGGTGGCGGTGGTCCCCCCACGTGGTGTGAGGGCTACAACCCCTCGGGTTCCTGGTACTGGGGGATCGTGGTGGGCTCCACCACCCCGCAGCCCATC
Organism: bacterium; assembly: GCA_030544165.1. GTDB lineage: Bacteria > Actinomycetota > Actinomycetes > Actinomycetales > Actinomycetaceae > JAAZBW01. The sequence continues at coordinate 2,082 of JAUNRP010000102.1, read as the reverse complement.
TGGGGCAACCCCTCCACCTCAACCGGCGCATGCCCCACTCCGGGCGCGGATCCCGTGGAACTCGCGGGCAACCTCGTCCAGGAGTACATCGATGCCTACCTCACCACGGGTGAGCTGGGAATCTCACCGCCCGAGGGTGCGTATCCCGCCAACGTGGGCGTGCCTGTGAGGCTCTGGTTCGAGGATCCAGTGCCGGGCGAGACCGTGGGGGTGGAGGAGCCGATCGTCCGCAGCGAGGGCCCGGTGAGCGTGAGCATGGACATCGAGCTCGAGGACGTGACCGTGGACTGGGGCGATGGCACCCAGACCATGTGCGAGTACAACCCGGAGTCCGGGACGGTGGGAACTCCGTTCGCGGAGGGCCAGGATCCCGTGACGTTCGATTCCGGGTGCCAGCACGTGTACGAGGCGATGTCCTCCGGCCAGCCCGACGACACCTACACGATCAGCGCGGTCTCGAACTGGCAGGTGACGTGGTCCGTGTCCACCTCGGCCGGAACCGAGGGCGGGGTGGAGAACGTCTCCTCCCAGAGCGAGGAGGTCACCGTCCAGGTGGGAGAGATCCAGGCCAAGCGCCGGTAAGGGGGTGGGCGGCTGGTGCCCGCGTCAGCGGACCGCCACCAGCAGGCCCTCACCCACGGGAAGCAGCGTGGCGGTGTCCACGTCTTCCCGGACCTGCTTGCCGAGTTCGCGCATCGCCACCGTCTGTTCGTCCCTGCGCGCCGGATCGGCCACCAGGCCGCCATGCAGCGCCCGGGCCACAGCGAGGATGCCCCCCGGCCGAAGGATTCGCCACGCCTGCTCCACCAGGGCCGCAGCCTCGGAGGGATCGCCGTCCACCACCACCATGTCGTAGGCGGAATCCGCGAGGCGCGGGAGCACATCGAGCGCACGTCCCGCGATCAGGCGGGTGCGTGCCGGCCGGATGCCCGCCTGGGTGAAGACCTCACGGGCAACCCGTTGGAACTCTGGCTCCACATCGATCGAGGTGAGCACGCCATCGTGTGCCATCCCCTCCAGGAGCCACGAGCCGGAGACGCCGGTCCCCGTTCCGATCTCGACCACGGATCGCGCGTCCACGGCTGCCGCGAGCAGGCGCAGCGTGGCACCGGTGGCGGGGGAGATCGAGGAGACGCCCAACTCACCCGCCTTGGTGCGCCCGTGCCGGGCAGGCTCGGACTCGGCGGGGTAGTCCTCCGTGTAGGACCAGGCCAGTGCGGGATCGTTCATGCCACTCTCCGTCTCGATTGCGGTTCAGTCTAGTCACGCGGGACGCGATGCGGCTCGTGGCGGGCGGGCGCGGCTCTCACCTTCGCAGGGGAGCGCACGGGATCACGGGATGAGGACGCGCACGATGCAAAGGTGCGATGATTACCTACCGTGGACGATGTTGGAAGGGAGCGAGCGTGAGCGAGTTCAGGGGAGAAGGGCTGGGCGAGGGCTCGAACTCGAAACCCCTCGCCTCGGAGGTCTCCGGCTCCGAGCACTCCGCCGAGCGTTTCGGGCCGGCGTACCTCGAGTCGGGAGCATCCGCGTCCAGCGCGACCCCGGTGCCCGCGCCCACCTCGCAGCCGCCCTATCGCTCCCCGTACGCGCCGCCCGCACCCAGCTACGCCGCCTCCTCGCAGGCGGCCACCGGATCCTCGCCGTATGCGCAGCCGGGCCCCGAACTCCCCCCGGGTGCCGCTCCCATGCGGGCCCGGACCCGCCGCGAACCGCGCCGGGTGCGCCGGAGTGCCGCCCTGGCAGCGGCGGCCGGAGCGCTCATGCTCGGACTGGCCGGCGGAGTGCTGGGATCGCAGGGGTTCCTGAACCCGGCCGAGGCTCCCCCCACCGTGCCACCGGACGCAGCGCCCACTCCCACGCCCACCCCGGCACCGGCCGATCCCGACCCCGCCCCGATCGGCGCCGCCGGAGCCACCGTGGCGGAGGTTGCCGCCCAGGTGCTGCCCTCCACGGTCTACATCGAGGTGGTGGCCCCCCAGGGCATGTCCTCCGGAACCGGCATGATCCTCCGCTCGGACGGCTACCTGGTCACCAACAACCACGTGATCGCCGCGGGCGCGGACAATCCGGGCGCCA
>JAUNRP010000101.1 GCA_030544165.1 bacterium | reverse complement strand
ACCCTCACGAAAATCTGGCGCACCCTCCCGGGATCAGGGGGTGGGGAGGCGGGTGGCGTAGAACGCCACCGCGCCGGCCGCCGCCACGTTGAGCGAATCCACCCCGTGGTCCATCGGGATCCGCACCACCACGTCCGCGGAGACCACGGTCCGGTGCGAGAGCCCGTCCCCCTCTGTCCCCAGCACGAGCGCCAGCTTCTCCGGCGGGGAGGCCGCCAGCTCATCCAGGCTCACCGAATCATCGGACAGCGCCAGCGCCGCCACCGTGAACCCCAGGGAGCGCAGCACATCGATCCCGGCGGGCCACGGATCGATCCGCGTCCACGGCAACTGGAACACCGTGCCCATCGAGACCCGCACCGCCCGACGGTAAAGCGGATCGGAGCACCGCGGCGTCACCAGCACCGCGTCCACCCCCAGGGCCGCCGCCGAACGGATCGCCGCGCCCACGTTCGTGTGGTCAACGATGTCCTCGAGCACCAGCACCCGCCGCGCGCCCTCCCCGCCCCGCGCACCCGCGAGGACCTCCTCCACCGAGAGCAGCGGCGGGCGGTTCATCGAGGCGATCGCCCCGCGGTGCAGGTGGAATCCCGTGATCTGCCGCAGCAGGTCCTCGGGCGCCACATACACGGGCACGTCCGCGCCCCCGGCCCGTACCTCCTCGATCACGTCCGCCATCGAATCCAGCCACCGCGGCGCCATCAGGAAGGAACGCACCTGGTGCCCGGCCTCCACGGCGCGCCGGATCACGTTCGAACTCTCCGCCAGGTAGATCCCGTGCTCCGGCTCGATGCGGCGCCGCAGCGCCACATCGGTGAGGCCCGTGTACTCGACAACCCGCGGGTCGTCGGCGGACTCGATCCGGACCGTCACCTACTGCTGGGGCGGCGCGTACGGGTTCGAGCCGCGCTGGCCCTCACCCTCGCCCGTCTCTCCCGACGGCGGTTGGCCGGCCTGGTCCGCGTCGTCACCTCGGCGGATCGAACGCTGGGTGTCATGGCGAGGCGCCTCGGGCGCCGGACCCTCAACACCACTGGGGCGCTGTCCGGCCTCGGAGGCGCGGTTGAACGGGCGACCGGAGGCCTCGCCGGCCTCGGAGGCGTCGTCCGTGGCGCGGTTGGCCTCGGCCTGGGCGCGGCGCAGGGCCTCGTTCGGGTCGAGGAGCTGGGTCTCTGCGAGTGAGTCGGCGATCCCCGGCCCGTCGTCTCCGAAGTCCACCGGGCCTGCCGCGTCGTCGTCCCCGAGAACGCCGCCGCCCTTGTTGAAGGCGCCCGTGATGTTGTTGAGTGCCGCGGTGAACTCGGTGGGGATGACCCACACCTTGGAGGACTGACCCTCGGCGATCTTGGGCAGGGTCTGGAGGTACTGGTAGGCCAGCAGCTTCGGATCGGCGTTGCCGCGGTGGATGGCGTCGAACACCTGGAGGATCGCGCGGGACTCACCCTGCGCCTTGAGGATCGCGGACTGGGCCTGGCCCTCGGCGCGGAGGATGGCGGACTGCTTCTCACCCTCGGCGGTGAGGATCTGGGACTGCTTGACGCCCTCGGCGGTGAGGATGGCGGCGCGGCGGTCGCGCTCGGCGCGCATCTGCTGCTCCATGGCGCCCTGGACGGACGCGGGCGGATCGATCGCCTTGAGCTCCACGCGGTTCACGCGGATACCCCAGCGCGTGGTGGCCTCATCGAGCACGCCGCGGAGCTGGCCGTTGATCTGGTCACGCGAGGTGAGGGTCTGCTCCAGGTCCATCGAACCGATCACGTTACGCAGGGTGGTCACCGTGAGCTGCTCGATACCGGTGATGTAGTTGGCGATCTCGTAGGTGGCGGCCTTGGGGTCCGTGACCTGGAAGTAGATGACCGTATCGATGGAGACCACCAGGTTGTCCGAGGTGATCACCGGCTGGGGGGCGAAGGAGACCACCTGCTCGCGGAGGTCCACCCCGGCGCGCACGCGATCGATGAACGGGATCAGGAAGTGCATTCCGGCGTAGAGCACGGTCTGGAACTTTCCGAGCCGCTCCACGATCAGGGCCACGGCCTGTGGCACGATCCGGACCGCCTTGGCGATCGCGGTGATGATGAAGATCGCCAGGACGATCAGGAGGACGATTGCAACGAGTTGTCCTGTGGGTGGCATGGTTCTTTCCCCTCGGTGAGTTGGTCAGTTGATCGGAAGTGGCGGGCTCCCCGGTCCGCCGTGGCCCGCCGGTGCGGACCGCTCGATGGAGGTGACGACGGCGAACGCGCCGTCGATGTCCACCACGAGCACGCCCTGGCCCTCGTAGAAGACCTCGTCCGGGCGGGCGGACCTGGCGGACCACACCTCCCCGGCGAGCTTCACGCGTCCGCCCCTGCTGGTCACCTCGGAGACCACCTCGGCGGTGCGGCCCTTGAGGGCCTTGAAGTTGGTGCGGGTCTCCGGGGTACGGCTCTCCATCCAGGAGCGCACGGCCGGGCGGGCCAGGAAGAGCAGGAGGGTGGAGACGATGGCGAACGCCACCACCTGCACCCACAGCGGGCCACCGGCGAGCGCCGCGATCATGGCGCCCAGCGCTCCGCCGGCGAGCATCAGGAAGATGAAGTCGAGCGTGAACATCTCCACGATCGCGAGCACGATGGCTCCGATCAGCCACAACAGCCATCCCATGGAGCTACCCCTTCCTCGCCGCGCGGGCGGCGTAGCGGCCGTCAGCGGAATCCACCTCGAGCTCGAGGCCAAATGTACGTGAGAGGTTCTCGGGAGTCATGATCTCCTTCAGTGGCCCCGCGGCCACCACCTCTCCAGCGCGCAGGAGCAGGCCGTGTGTGAAGGCTGCGGGGATCTCCTCCACGTGGTGGGTCACCAGGATCATCGCCGGGGCGGCCTCGTCCCCCACGATCTCGTCAAGGGCGGAGAGGAGGATCTCGCGGCCGGAGAGGTCCAGGCCGGCGGCGGGCTCGTCCAGGACCAGCAGTTCTGGATCGCTCATGAGGGAACGGGCCACCTGGACGCGCTTGCGCTCACCCTCGGAGAGGGTGCCGTAGCGGCGGGTAGCCAGTTCGGCCACGCCGAATGCTCCGAGGAGGTCCGTTGCCCGGGCCAGGTCCTCCTCCTCGTACTCCTCGCACCACCGCCCGGTCATGCCGTAGGCCGCCGTGAGCACCACGTCCTGCACGCGTTCCGTGGCGGAGATTCGTTCCGCGAGGGCGGAGGAGGAGAGGCCCACGCGGGTCCGCAGCTCGGAGATGTCCACCTGGCCGAGCCGCTCCCCCAGCACCTCAACGCTTCCCCGCGTGGGGTACATCCGGCCCGAGGCGAGCTGCACCACGGTGGTCTTGCCGGCGCCGTTGGGTCCCAGCACCACCCAGTGCTCGCCGTCCGCGACCTCCCAGGACAGTCCATCGAGGATCGGCTTGTTGCCGCGGCGGACGGTGACCTGGTCAAGACGCAGAATGGCGGGCATGCCACCAGCCTATCCCGGTGGATGCCCGCCAACCGTGCGGCTCACGCGCGATCGAGGACCTCGCGGTAGAACTCCATGGTCTTCACGCCGATCGCGTCCCAGGAGAAGTGTTCCTCCACCCGCCGGCGGGAGGCCTCACCCATCTCCCGGGCGCGCTCCGGGTCATCCACCATGCGGATGAGCGCGGAGGCCAGGTCTGTCTCGAACTGCTCCCGGTTGATCGGGGTGCCGGTGCCGTCCTGCACCTGCTCGATCGGAACCAGGTAGCCCGTCTCGCCGTCCACGATCACGTCCGGGATTCCGCCGGTGGCGGTTCCCACCACGGGGACGCCGAGCGCCATCGCCTCGAGGTTCACGATCCCGAGCGGTTCGTAGACGGAGGGGGTCACGAACGTGGTGGCGATGGACTCGATCGCCATGAGCTCCTTGATGGGCAGCATCTCCTGGATGTAGAAGACGCCCTCGCGCTCCGCCTTGAGGCCGTCCACCAGGCCCTGGACCTCGGCGGCGATCTCCGGGGTGTCCGGGGCGCCGGCGCAGAGCACCAACTGCACGCCCTTGGGGAGCTGCTCGGCGGCGCGGAGCAGGTAGGGCAGGCCCTTCTGGCGGGTCACCCGTCCCGTGAACACGATGGTGCGCGCCTCACGGTCGATCCCGTAGCGGCCGAGGACCTCGTCGATGATCGGATCGTCTGCCGCGGGCGCGGTCCACTTCTCCAGATCGATGCCGTTGTGGATCACGGCCACCCTGTCCGGATCGATCGAGGGGTAGGAGCGCAGGATGTCCTCCCGCATGCCGCGGGAGACGGCCACGATCCCGTCCGCCGCCTCGTACGCGGTCTTCTCCGCCCAGGAGGAGAGGTTGTAGCCGCCGCCGAGCTGCTCCCGCTTCCAGGGGCGCAGCGGCTCCAGGGAGTGGGCGGAGACCACATGGGGCACCTCGTGGAGCAGCTTGGAGAGATGGCCGGCGAGGTTGGCGTACCAGGTGTGGGAGTGCACGATGTCCGTGCCCTTCGTTCCCATGGTCATCGCGAGGTCCACGCCGAAGTGGCGGATCGCGTCATTCGCCTCGGAGAGTTCGGGGAGTGCGGCGTAGCCGGTCACGCCCTCCTCCACGTCCCCGGCCTCGCGGGGACCATCGAACGCGTGGACGCGCACATCCGCGTGGGGCCGCAGCACCTTCGCCAGTTCCTCCACGTGGACTCCGGCACCTCCGTACACGAACGGCGGGTATTCCCGGGTCAACAGGTCGACTCTGATCTGGTTCTCACTCACGGGAACATCCTCGCCCACGGGCCGCGATATTTCACGGCGTTGCCCGGCGATTGCCGCGGGTCTCCGGCAGCGGACCCCTCCAACACCCACCAGTAAACCACCAGCAACCACCGGCAACTGTTCGGATCAGGCTGTGCGTCCCCGCGTTTGCCCATAGGGTTTTAACCATGGCAAGGAATCCGAAAGTTCTCGCGATTGTGCTCGCCGGCGGCGAAGGCAAGCGCCTCATGCCCCTGACCAAGGACCGGGCCAAGCCCGCCGTCCCGTTCGGCGGTGTCTACCGCCTGATCGACTTCTCGCTCTCGAACCTGGTGAACTCCGGGTTCCTGAAGATCGTGGTGCTGACACAGTACAAGTCGCACTCGCTCGATACGCACATCTCGAAGACCTGGCGCATGTCCACCCTGCTGGGTAACTACGTGGCCCCGGTTCCCGCCCAGCAGCGCGTGGACAAGCAGTGGTTCCTGGGCAGCGCGGATGCGATCTACCAGTCCATGAACCTGGTGGATGACGAGCAGCCGGACTACGTGGTGATCACGGGTGCGGACAACATCTTCCGGATGGACTTCCACCAGATGCTCGAGCGCCACATGGAGACCGGCTTCCCGCTCACCCTCGCCGGGATCCGCCAGCCCCTCTCCCTCGCGGACCAGTTCGGCGTGATCCAGGCGGACCCCGATGACCCCAACAAGATCGGCGCGTTCGTGGAGAAGCCGAAGGACGCGGTGGGGCTCGCGGACTCCCCGGGCGAGGTCCTGGCCTCCATGGGCACCTACATCATGACCACCAAGGACATGCGGGATGCCGTGGAGAGGGACGCCGCGGACCAGGAGTCCAAGCACGATATGGGCGGCTCGATCGTCCCGTGGTTCGTGGATCAGGGCGCGGCGGGGCTCTACGACTTCATCGACAACGACGTGGCCGGCTCCACAGATCGTGATCGGGATTACTGGCGGGACGTGGGAACCGTGGATGCCTACTACGACGCCACCATGGACCTCATCTCCGTGACCCCCGTCTTCAACCTGTACAACCGCGAGTGGCCGCTCTTCACCGGCTACACCGGCCTCCCGCCCGCCAAGTTCGTCTACGGGCACCACGAGCGCCTCGGCCACGCCCTCGATTCGATCGTCTCCCCCGGCGTGATCGTCTCGGGTGGCGAGGTCGTGGGCTCGGTCATCTCCCCGGAGTGCCGCATCAACTCGTGGTCCTCGGTGCGCAACTCCGTGCTGTTCGATGATGTGATGGTGGGCCGGAACTCCACCATCAACAAGGCCATCCTGGACAAGAACGTGGTGGTGGACGAGGGCGCCCAGGTGGGCATCGACCACGAGCACGATCGGGCCCGCGGCTTCACCGTCACCGAGGGTGGCATCACGGTGGTGCCGAAGGGCGTGCGCGTCACGCGATAATCACGGGGTGATCCAACGTTTCACGGTGGTCGGGGAGCACCAGCTTCCCGACCACCTCCTCGCCGACACCCGCACCGCGCTCGTCCACCTGAACTGGCTCGGCCTCGCCGAGGAGCGCGCCGAGACCCGCGGGCTGCACGTCCACCACTTCCGCGGCACCGTTCCGCCCGTCACCTTCGCCCACGCCGGCCATGACCACGCCCAGATGCTGCGTGATCTCACCTCCGGCTGGCACACCCTCGGGGTGGCCGCAGGCGTGGTTCGCGGCCCGCTCGCCACCACGCCCCCTCGCCTCGTGGTCACGGACGTGGACTCCACCCTCATCCCCGTGGAGGTGATCGAGCTGATCGCCGCCCGCGCCGGGATCGAGGCGGAGGTGGAGGCCATCACGAGCGCCGCCATGCGCGGAGAGTTGGACTTCGCCGCCTCCCTCGCCCAGCGCGTGGGCATGCTCGCCGGGGTGCCCGCCGCCGCGCTCACCGAGATCGCGGAGGGCATCCGGTTCTCCCCCGGTGCCACCGAACTGGTCCGGGCCGTCCAGGCCACGGGGGGCCGCATCTGTGCGGTCTCCGGCGGCTTCCACGAGGTGGTGGACCCGCTCGCCTCCCGTCTCGGCCTGGACCGCGCCCTCGCCAACCGCCTCTCCCTCGACGACGACGGAGCTCACCTTGGCGGCACCACCACGGGTGAGGTGGTGGATGGGTCCGTCAAGGAGCGGATGCTGGAGCAATGGCGCGGCGAGTTCGGAGGGCCGGCGGTGGCGATCGGGGACGGCGCGAACGATCTCGCCATGCTCGCCGCGGCGGACCTCGGGATCGCCTACTGCGCCAAGCCGGTGGTGGCCGCGGCAGCCGATGCGGCCATCCCGTTCCCGAGGTTGGACGCGGCCCTCCCCCTCATGGGCCTCTGACCTGGGGTTAGTCCTCGGAGGGGCGGAGCACCGCCCGCACGGTCGCGCTCTGGCGTTCCAGCTCCGCCCACTCCACGGGGACATCGAGCACCACGGCAGTGGCCGTGGGGATGCCGAGGGACAGGTTGCCGGAGCCCGGGCCGCGCTGGTCGTCCAGCATGTGTGCGAGCGAGCTCATGACCGGTTCGTGCCCCACCACGATCACCCGCTCCACCGTTTCAGCCAGGCCCTGCAGCTTCGTGAGCAACGTGCGGGGCGAGGCCTCGTAGAGCTCGTCCTCCAGCCGCGGCGAGGGGTATCCCTCCACCTCCCCGGCGAGCAGCTTGTAGGTCTCGGTGGTGCGGAGCGCCGAGG
>JAUNRP010000100.1 GCA_030544165.1 bacterium | reverse complement strand
CCCACCCACTCCTGGTCCCAGTACCTCTACCGCTACCCGCAGATGGCCTTCCCCTACGCCGAGCTCCGCGAGGAGAACGCCCGGCGCGGGTTCGAGGACCACGAGTACGAGCTCGCGGACACGGGCGCGTTCGAGGAGGACCGCTTCTTTGATGTGGTGGTGACGCACGCGAAGGCCTCCCCCACGGACATCTGCATCGAGATCACGGCCACCAACCAGGGCCCGGAGGCGGCGCCGTTGGACCTCCTCCCCCAGCTCACCTTCCGTAACACGTGGGCGTGGGGGCGCGATCCGCGGGTGCCCACCCTGGAGCACGTGCCCAACGTGCGGGTGGGGCGCACCTCGGGAGTGACCATCCGCGCCCAGCACGAGGCACTGGGGACGTACGTGCTCTCCGCGGAGGGCACCCCGGAGGTCCTGGCCTGCGATAACGAGACCAACAGTGAGGCGCTCTACGGGACTGAGGCTGCGTCGTCGTACCCGAAGGACGCCTTCAACCGGTACGTGGTGGGCGACGAGGAGGACGCGTGCAACCCGGAGGAGCTCGGCACGCGCATGGGGTTGCTGTACCGCTTCGATTCCGTGGAGCCCGGCGAGACCGTGACGGTGCGGCTGCGGCTGGCGGCGGATACGGCGTCCCACGCGCCGCTCGGGCGCTCGTTCAACGAGACGCTCAAGGACCGCAGGGCGGAGGCGGATGAGTTCTACTCGCACGTCATTCCCCCCACGACGGCGGAGCGCACCCACGTTGCCCGCCGCGCCTTTGCGGGGCTCATGTGGAACAAGCAGGTCTACCGGTACGACGTCTCGCAGTGGCTGGAGGGGGACCCGGGGTCCTCGACGACGCCGGTGCCGGGTCGGGCTGGGGAGCGCAACGCGCGCTGGGAGCACCTGTCCCTGGCGGACGTGATCTCGATGCCGGATGAGTGGGAGTACCCGTGGTTCGCCACGTGGGACACGGCGTTCCACTGCGTGGCGTTCGCGCATGTGGACCCGGCGTTCGCGAAGGAACAGATCGTGCTGATGTGCCGCGAGTGGGCGCAGAACCCGGACGGGGCGTTCGCGGCGTACGAGTGGAACTTCGATGACGTGAACCCGCCCACCATCGCGTGGGCCGCGTGGGAGGTCTACCTGATCGACGGCGCCTGGGACCGCCGCTTCCTGGTGCGCGTGCTCACCAAGCTGGTGATGAACTACTCGTGGTGGATCAACCGCAAGGACCCGGATGGCTCCAACCTGTTCGAGGGCGGGTTCCTGGGCATGGACAACATTGGGCTGTTCGATCGCTCGGAGGGGCTGCCCGACGGGAAGCGGCTCGAGCAGGCGGACGCCACCGCGTGGGTGGCGTTCCTCTCCGGCGTGATGCTGCGGATGGCCCTGGAGCTGGCTCGGGAGGATCCGGCGTGGGACGACCTCGCGTCCACCTTCCTGCAGCGGTTCTTCTCGATCGCCGAGGCGATGGAGGTGGGCGGGCCCTCCGGGGGCGATGCCGTGATCCCGTGGGACGAGGAGGACGGGTTCTTCTACGACATGATCGTGGCCGGGGATTCCCGGAGGTTGCTGAAGGTGCGCTCCATGGTGGGGCTGTTGCCGTTCATGGCGATCGCGCCGATCCCCGCGTGGGTGAGCCGGGAGCTGACCGATTACATGTCCCGGCTGCGCTGGTTGGACGAACACAAGCCGGACCAGCTCACGGCCCTGGCCCGGGAGGTCACGCCGGACGGGCTGGAGATGGTGTTGACGCTGGTGGGGCCGGAGCGGGCGCAGCGGCTGCTGGCCCGGATGCTGGACCCGTCCGAGTTCCTGGCTCCGCACGGGATCCGGTCCCTGTCCGCCGCGTACCGGGAGCCGGTGTGCGCCCGGGTGGGCGAGGAGGAGTTGTGGATCGGGTACGTGCCGGGTGAGTCCACCACGGCGATGTTCGGGGGCAACTCGAACTGGCGGGGGCCGGTGTGGATCCCGGTGAACGCGCTGCTGCTGGACGCGATGCGGGAGTACGCGGGCGCGTTCGAGGAGATGACGGTGGAGTACCCGGTGGGATCCGGTTCGCAGGTGCCGCTGATTGAGGTGGCGGACGAGTTGGAGGAGCGGCTGGTCTCGTTGTTCCTCCCCGGTGAGGACGGGCGGCGTCCGGGGACTCCGCGGGAGATCCCCTCCGGGCCGCTGTGGGATGAGCATGTGACGTTCGCCGAGTACTTCGACGGCGACGACGGCCGCGGGCTCGGCGCCACCCACCAGACCGGCTGGACGGGATATGTGGCGCACTGGATCTGCTCGCACAGAGCGCCAGAGCCGCCAGAAGACTCCGAGCGCTAGGGCGCCCCGACCGGGGGCCAACCCCCACGCCGCCGTGCGCTCTAATTGATCGGGCACCCACCTGACTGTTGCCCTCGCGCGCCGCATTCGGCCTACCCCATCGCCGGTCAGCATGAGGATCTCTTCGGCTCGAAGTGCGTCCATCCCGACCCTTCTGCCGTCCGCAAGAACGGCCCACACTCTCGAACCCCAAAGCCTGTAGAGATTGAGCCCTGCCTCGTGCTGCGACACTTCGCACCTCCTATGTCATAGGTGGCCACCTAGCGGTTGAAGAACTCAGCGCTCCGCAGGACAGCCCAAACGACGCAGCTGAGGCCTGAAGACCGCCCAACGGGCATGGGCGCCCCCTCCGCAGAAGTCCAGCGGAGGGGGCGCAGGCGCGGCTACTGGTCGATTATTCGCCCCACCAGAAGTAGGAAGCACGTCCATTCGGGAAGCCGGTCAGGCTCGCGTTGAGTGTTCCTATCTGGACCGACAGCCCCTTCAGCGGACCAATGTTGTAATTGAACTTGGCGCTCATTCGCGCCGAGGCGCCACCGGAGCTCACCCAAGCAGACCTTGTGATTTCGCCGGTTTGAACCAGGGGGTTGAGGTTGCGCACTACGTAGGCCGAGGAGTAATTGATGCGAGTCACTTTGCCACTGGTGACGCGGTATCCAAGCTCAGTCTTGTACTCCAGCACCCTGACGCCGAGGGCGCTGACCCATCGGTTGGACCAGACGCCACGGTCGACGGTGGTTGCGAGCGGACCGACACCGTTGGTCCCGCCACCGAGCGCGAGAGCCTGTGTTGTAGAGACCCCTCCGACGTCGACGCCATCTAGGCTCTGGGCTTCCTCGGTGTAAAGGGAAGGATTTGCTAGCAGGTCGAGGAATTGCTCTTGCTCCGCCGGCGTCAATGCCTCGAACTCCGGAAGGACATCCGGCGCCTCCACTGCCAGGTACGCCGCATACTCGGCAACTGTGAGCGTTGATTCTCCGTCGGACGTGGCAGATGCAGGGCCAGTCACCCCAAACGCCAGCGCCAAGGCAGTGGCCAAAATGCCGACAAGCGCTCTAAGAAATGATCTCACGATGAAGCCCCCCTATAGATCGATCAGTCAGCACCATTCGGTACCGTGTTTAACGCGCTATCTAACACTGATAGGAACGAACAGGGCCCAAGGTCCTAGATCAACCCCTGTGAGATTAGGCATACTAAATGGTACCTATCATTGTTAGATACAGTAGCCCGATGCGGGGAGGTGACGGGATGTTCGACGAAGCCTCAAGCTCGCCGGTAGTCACCCAACTTCGAAAGGGCGTCCTCGAGTACTGCGTCCTGCGCCACCTGGACGCTGGACCTGAGTATGGACTGGAACTCGCCAACAAACTGGGGGAAGACGGCCTCATCTCACACGGCGGATCACTGTATCCGCTGCTATCGAGGCTGCGCAATCAGCAGCTGGTCGAGACGTTCTGGCAGGAGTCCGAGTCCGGCCCGCCGCGCCGTTACTACCGGCAGACACCCGAGGGCCGAGCTGCACTGCGCCGATTTCTCCCCGAGTGGCGTTCGTTTGTGGACAGGGTAAATCAACTCATGAAGGACGTGGAGTAATGAGTAAGCTAGACATCGGTAGCTACATGGAGCACCCGCTAGTGCAGGCCTACCTACGAGACCTCGACATCGCGTTGAGTAGCGTGCGCGCCCGCGAGGCTGGCGAGATCAGAGAGTCAATTCGTGAACACCTGCTCTCGGAGTTCACGGCGCCGCCCGCTAGCGAGAACAACTCAGTCGGTGCGGTCGTGACAGAGACTCTGAGAAAGCTGGGTACCGTCGACTCGATTGTCAGCGAACTCAGAGAGGGTGAACTTCAGGAGCCGAATCCGTCCGCCTCCGAAAATCAGTGGCGTGCGTCGGCGGTCCTGGCGGTGAGCGCCCTCGGAGTCGTTCTCTTACCCTTCGCAGCGGGAGTGTCGGCCGTACTGTCCACGGTGGCGCTAGTCCTCGCGGCCAAGTACGTCTCGACCCGTGCGCGGACACCCCTGATCATCGTCAACTCAGTCGTACTCCTTGCAGTACTGGCGTATCTAGTCATCGCGTTGATAACCGGCGATACCCTCTTCGGCACAGTCCAGGGAGCTGGGTAGGTGGTTTTCTTTCACCTCTCGACATTTCGTCAGGGTGCGCCAGATTATTGGGAGCGTGCACCCTCGGCCCGCTACTCCGCGGCGCGCTCGATCGCATCGAGCACGGCCGTGAGCCCCCACCCGAACTCGTTCCCGAACGCATAGTCCGGCGCCAGCGCATGGTGCCGGGCGAGCCCGGCGATGTGCGGGAACGTGTCAAAGTAGAGCTGCCGCTCCATCCAGTCCGCCACCTCGCTCGCCCCCTCCTCCTCGCTGAACGGAAGCGCCACCTCCTGGATCAGGAAGCCGTAGATGTAGGCGTCCATGAGCGCGAACGCATGGGCGGTCACCTCCAGGCTCAGCCCTCCTTCCCGCAGGCAGCCGATCACGGCATCCAGGTGCTGAACAGTGGCAAGCCCGGGAGTGCCACGGTTGTTCATCAGCGTGATGCACCACGGGTGGCGCAGGATCACCTCGCGCGCCGAATGCGCCCGCGCCTCCATCTCCTCCCGCCACGGAGCACCGATCTGCGGCGTCCTGAATTCGCTGTACACCGCATCCACCAGCGCATCGAGCAGGTCCTCGCGGTTCTTCACGTGGTGGTAGAGGCTCATCGCCTCGATACCGAGTTCGCGGGCGAGCGCCCGCATGCTCAGGCTCTCGAGGCCGTCACGATCCGCGAGCGCCATCGCGGCCGCCACCACCCTCTCGCGGGTCAACGGCTCGCGCCTCTTCTTCGTCGCCATCGGATCCTCCTCTTGCCCTAGCGACACCTTACACTGTATGGTTCCAGGCATCAGCCTTACACTGTCAGGTAGGAGAACCACGATGCGCGCACTCGTCCGCACCCGCTACGGAAACCCGCGCGATGTCGCCCACGTCGCCGACCTCCCCCTCCCCGAACCCGGCGCAGGCCAGGTCCGCGTGGCCGTCCGCGCGGCCGGAGTGGACCAGGGCACGGTCCACCTCACCACCGGACTTCCCCTCCTCATGCGCCTGGCCACCGGCGTGCGCCGTCCCTCCAAGAAGAACGTGCCCCTCGGGCTCGACATCGCCGGAGTGGTGGACGCCATCGGGCCAGACGTCACCGAGTTCGCCATCGGCGACGAGGTCCTGGGCTTCGCCCCCGGCGGCATCGCCGAGTTCGCGCTCGCACCCGTCAGCAAACTGATCCGCAAGCCCGTCCACTTCACGTTCACGCAGGCGGCTGCGCTCCCCGTCTCGGGAGTCACCGCCCTCCAGGCGCTCAGGTCGGCCGGCATTCTCGACGACGCTCCCGCGCCCGCCGTGCTCGCCTCGCCTTCCGGCGCCGCGCCCGCCGTCGGAAGGGAAGGGGAAGGGACACCTGGCGACGCGACTGAACCACCCGCCGTCGGGAAGGACGGGTGGGGCGAGCGTGGCGACGCGAATGTTCCACCCGCCGTCGGGAGGGATGGAAATGGGGCACCTGACCACATGACTGAGCCAGCCGCCGGGGAGGCGCGGACCGCGAAGGTGCTGGTGGTGGGTGCATCCGGGGGTGTGGGGACATTCGCCATCCAGCTCGCGCGAGCCGCGGGCGCAGAGGTGGTGGGCGTGTGTTCCGCGTCGAAAGCGAGCCTGGTGGAGGGCCTCGGAGCAAAGGCACTGGACTACGCGACCGAGCCGCTGCCACAGGACCACTCGTTCGACGCCGTCCTCGACATCGGGGGACGCAACCGGGCGGCAGCACTGAGGGCGGCGGCGAAGCCCTCGGGAACCGTGGTGATGATCGGGGGTGAGGGCGGTGGCCGGCTGACGGGCGGGCTGGGGCGCCAGATCGGCGCGAGCCTCCGCCCGAGGCGGAAGGGACCCAGGGTGACGATGTTGATGTCGGCGGAGAAGGCGTCGGACCTGACGGAACTGGTGGACCGCCTGGGTGAGGCGGGGCTGGAACCGGTGCTGGACGTCGTCGCCCCGATTGAGAAGGGGACCGAGACGTTGGCGCACGTGGCAGCGGGGGGTGCGCGCGGGAAATGCGTGGTGACGGTGGGCGAGGAGTGATTGGCGCGCGCGGAGGGGCGCGGGGCTGGATACTGGCCGCATGACACCTCGCCATGGCAGCCCCGTATGGATCGATCTGGGATCGAACGACCTCGAGAAGGCCAAGGAGTTCTACCGTGAACTCTTCGGCTGGAACTACACCTCGACCGGAGACGACTTCGGCGGGTACCTGATGGTGGACTCCGGGCGCGGCGATGCGGCGAGCGCCGTGGGCGGCATGGGGCCGAACATGGGGATGGACGGGGAGGCGATCGACCAGCCGGCGTGGTGGACCATCTACCTGGGCGTGGATGACATCGAGCAGGCGTGTGCGGAGGTGACGGCGCATGGGGGGATGGTGTTCGTGCCGCCGATGCCGATTGGTGACATGGGGCGGATGGCGATCGTGGGGGCGCCGAGTGGGGCGTCGTTCGGGCTGTGGGAGACGGGCAGCTTTGGTGGGATCGAATTCTCGCCGGAGCCCGGGACGCCGGTGTGGTTCGAGGCGATGACGCTCGATTTTGCGCGCGATGCGGAGTTCTACGCGGCCGTCCTGGGCTGGGAGAACGTGCCGATGGCGGACGAGGATGACGCCTCCGGTTCCGAGGAGTACCCGGACGTGCAGGACAACGAGGGCGGGTACGTGACCAACTTTGCCGACGCCACCGCCGGGCTGTGCGAGGCGAACGCGTGGCTGCCGGAGGGGATGCCGAGCTACTGGCGGGCGTACTTCCGGGTGGAGGACGTGGACGCCACGGTGGCGCGCGTTCAGGAGCTCGGCGGTTCGCTGGTGGATGGGCCTGTGGATTCGCCGTTTGGTCGTTTGGCAACTGTGACCGATGCCGAGGGCGCGATGTTCCAGGTGATCGCGGATCCGGTGGAGTAGGTAGTGGGCGGAGCGGTTCGGTTCGTTCAGCCAGCGCGGCCGACTCGGTGTGGACACCGGCGAGTCCGGGTTGCGGGACGCCATGTGGTGGTGAGGCTGACGTGGCGCA
>JAUNRP010000099.1 GCA_030544165.1 bacterium | reverse complement strand
ATCGAGTACCTGGACCTGGCGGACGTCTCCTCCCGCCACCTCGATGAGCTCTCCGGCGGGCAGCGCCAGCGGGCGTTCGTGGCGATGGTGCTCGCGCAGGACACCGAGTACCTGCTGCTGGACGAGCCGCTGAACAACCTGGACGTGCGCCACCAGGCCTCCATGATGTCCCTGCTGCGGAAGACCGCGGACGAGCTCGGGAAGACCGTGGTGGTGGTGCTCCACGACGTGAACGTGGCCGCCGCCTACGCGGACCACGTGATCGCAATGCGTGACGGGGAGGTGGTGGTCCAGGGGCCGCCAGCCGAGGTGGTGACAGAGCCGGTGCTCTCCTCCGTGTTCGACGCCAAGGTGCGCGTGGTGGACGTGGAGGGCCGGCGCGTCTGCCTCTGGTTCTGAGGCCCACCTCACCCCCGCCGTAACGATTCGGGAACGGGCCGATAACGATCCTGCACAGCAGTTCACGAGCGGTGATGCTCGGGCGTACCTTCGACCTGTGGCGGGCCCGCGGGGCCCTGGTTCGACTCGGAGGTGTGGACATGCGGCGCTCGCGCGTGGTGGCGGCGGTGGCGGCCCTGGCGGGCATCGCCCTCGGCTCCCTGGGCGCCTGCGGAGGTTCTCCCACCGCCGCCCGCGTGGTCCCGGATGCCCCGAGCACCGTGGAGTTTGCGCCCGCCGCCTACTCGGAGGAGAGGGTGGCACCCCTCATTGCCGCGAGCGAGCGCATGGGCGCGGAGATGCTCGCCTCCTCGGCGCCGGGGGAGAACGCGGTGGTCTCACCCGCCTCGGTGAGCCTGGCCCTCGCGCTGGTGGCAGCCGGCGCGAGCGGCAGAGGCGCTGACGAGCTGACCGAGCTCCTCGGCGTGGAGCCAGCGGAGGCGGCCGAGGTGGCGGGCTCGGTGCTCGCCGCCCTCTCCGAGTGGGACGGGGATCCGGGTGCGTTCGACCCCACGACTCCGCCGGAGGAGCCGTTCCTCCACATCGCCAACAACGCCCTCGTGCGGGAGGCTTTCGAGGTGGAGGGACCCTACCTCGATTCGTTGGCCCGCAACTTCGGTGCCGGCGTTGAGGAGGTGGACTTTGCAGATCGGGATGGCGCGAAGAGGATCCTCGATGACTGGGTGAACCATCACACGGCGGGCCTGATCCCCGAATCGGCGATTGATCCGAAACCGAACCTGGTCCTCGTGCTCCAGAACGCCGTGCTGTTCGGCGCCCAGTGGGAGACCCTCTTCAGCGTCGCGTTCAGCGGCCCGGGAGATTTCACCCTTGGTGACGGCGGGACGGTCCAGGTGGAGATGATGCGGGACCTCGAGTTCCAGGGCGCCTACGCGGAGGAATCCGGGTGGAAGGCGCTCCAACTGCCCTACACCGAGGGCTTCGTGGCCAACTTCTACCTCCCGCCCGAGGGAGTGGATCCCCTCGAGGGGGGTCCTGCGGCACTCGAGGCGGTGGTGGGCCCCCTCACCGAGGCGCTCGATGAGGCGGATCCGGAGACCGTCCGGGTGCAGCTCCCCGCGGTGGACACGACGTCCGAGACGGACCTCGTCTCGGTGCTCCAGGACCTGGGCTACCGGGCGATCTTCGACTGTTCGGCCGGCGCGTTCCGGGGGATCAACCCGGATGCCGCCCTCTGTATCGATCAGGCGGTCCAGCAGGCCGTCCTCACCGTTGACGAGGAGGGCACGGTGGCTGCGGCTGTCACCGAGATCGCGGCGGCCGAATCCCTGCCGTTCTCGGATGCCGAGTTCATTGCGAACCGCCCCTACCTCATGACGGTTCGCTCCCTGGAGCCCGGGTGGGACCTGTTCCAGGCGGTGATCCGTGACCCACGCGAGTAATCCACGTACTGTGAAACCCGGTCCCGGCACGATCCCGGGCGAGACTCAGGAGGTCAGATGAGGAACATCGGCTTACGGGGCACGGTTGCTGCCCTGTCCTGTGTGGCGCTGGGAGCCCTTGCCGCCTGCGGCGGTCCGGCTGCCGCGGACGAGCTGCGCGGAACCGCGCCCTACGCGCCCGCTGATCCCACAGAGGTTCCGGCCACCGAGGTGGAGCCCGTGATGATCGCCAGCGAGGAACTCGGTGTCCACCTCATGGCCTCCGCGGAGCCGGGGGCGAACTCCGTGGTCTCGCCGGCGTCTGCCACCATCGCCTTCGGCATGCTGGCGCCCGGCGCCAGCGGTGAGGGGGCGGAGGACATGACACGCCTGCTCGGCGCCGATCCGGACACGGCCGTGCGGGTGGTGAACGCGTTCGTGAACCGCCTCTCGGAGTGGGAGGGAGACCCCGAGGGCTTCGATCCCGAGGAGATCCCGGACACCCCGTTCCTACACATCGCCAACCGCGCCGTGGTCGATGACGAGTTCGAGCCCAAGGAGTCCTACCTCGATTCGCTCGTGACCAACTTCGACGCCGGGGTGACGCAGGCGGATCTCGCGGATCCCTCCACCAAGGCGGTCTTCGACGAGTGGGTCAACCACCACACCGCCGGACTGATCCCGGAATCTGCCATGGACCCGAGCGACGACCTGGTGCTCGTGCTGCAGAATGCGGTGCTGTTCGGCGCCCAGTGGCAGCAGCCCTTCGAGGAGGCCCAAACCACCCCGCGCCCGTTCATCCTCGGGGACGGGACCTCGGTGGATGTGGACATGATGACCCAGCTCGCCATGGCGGGATACGCGGAGCAGGACGGGTGGAGCGCCATCAGCCTCAACTACAGCGAGGGCCTGGTGGCCCTCTTCTTCCTCCCCCCGGCGGGGACGGACCCGCTGGAAGGTGACCCCGCGGCGACGGCGAGCACCCTGCGCGAACTGGAGGGGGCGCTGGCGGAGGCGCCGCCGTCGTCGGTGCAGGTGACCATCCCCGTGATCGACACCGAGGCGAAGACGCAGATCCTGCCCGTGCTGAGCGATCTGGGGTACTCGGCGATCCTCCAGGGGACCGCGCGGCCGTTTGACGGGATTGCGGATGCGGAGCTGTTCATCGGGCAGGCCACGCAGCAGGCGATCCTCAAGGTGAACGAGGAGGGGACCGTGGCCGCGGCGGTGACGGAGATGGGCGTGGGGGCCACCTCCGCGCCGATGGTGGACCACGAGTTCACGGCCGACCGGCCGTTCATCATGACCGTGGTCTCCCCGTACTACGGCTGGGACCTCTTCCAGGCCGCGATCCGGGACCCGCGGAACTAGCCCTCGATTCGAAGTGCCCTGAGGTAGAAGGCGAGTTCGCGCTCGAGGGCGTCCTTGGCGTTCTCCGCCTTGCGGAAGCCGTGGCCCTCGCCGGGGTACATGACGAGTTCCACCTCTCCGCCGCGCGCCGTGATGGCGTCCGCGATCTGGCGCGCCTGGTTGGGCGGCACCACCTTGTCATCCTCACCCTGGAGGAGCAGCACGGGGGCGCTGAGGGAATCGAGGTGGAAGAGCGGCGAGCGGTCCCGGTAGATGTCCTGCGCGTCCGGGTAGGGGCCCACGAGGCGGTCGGTGTAGCGGGACTCGAACTTGTGGGTGTCCCCGGCCAGGAGGGCGAGGTCCGCGATCCCGTAGCGCGAGGTGCCGGCCGCGAATGCCTTGGTGGAGGTGAGGGCGCGCAGCACCGTGTAGCCGCCGGCGGAGCCGCCGCGGATGACGGCGCGCTGGCCGTCCACCAGGCCGAGGCGGGCGAGTTCGGCCACGCCGGAGGCCACGTCCTCGATGTCCGAGACGCCCCAGCAGCCATTGAGGGCCTCGCGGTACTCGCGGCCATAGCCGGTGGAACCACGGTAGTTGACGTCCAGGACGGCGAAGCCGCGGGTGGTCCAGAACTGGATGAAGGGGGAGAAGCCCGCGCTCGTGGCGGAGGTGGGGCCGCCGTGCACGAGCACCAGGACCGGGGGGAGTTCGCCGGCGGGGGCGGTGGCGGTGGGGTTCGTGGGCGCGTAGAAGAAGCCGTGGGCGGTGGCAGTGCCGCCCGCCGTGGGCCAGTCGATGGCCTCGGCCACGGAGACGTAGTCCTCCTCCAGCAGGGTGGGGGCCGACGCACGGAGGACGCGGACCTGGCCCTCGGCGAGGACGAGCTCTGCGAGCACCGCCGGTGAGGTGGGGGAGGACCCCACGAAGGCGGCGACGCCATCGCCCACGGCGATCTCGCTCGTTGGCTCGAGGCCGGCCATCCACTCCTCGGTCTCCCCGTTGGCCAGGCGGATGGAACCGAGCGACCAGCGCCCGTGACGCGTCCAGCGGGTGACCACGTGGTCCTCATCCAGGGGGGTGAGGGAGGACTCGAATGTCCACGGCGGGGCGGCGAACTCTGCCTCGGAGGGGTTGAGCGGGCGGATGCGGCACTCGCCGAGCGGATCGGTGCAGCGGAAGGGGTTCCACCAGCCGTGGGGATCGGCCACGAACACGAGTTCGTCATCCGAGGTCCACGCGGGGGAGATGGCGGAGACGCGGTCCTCGCTCTCTCCGCCCACGATGGCTACGGCGTCTGCGAGCCGCGGGCCGATCAGTTCGGCCACGTACAGCGTGGTGGCGTCCCACGGCATGTCCGGGTGGTTCCACTCGTACCAGGCGAGCGCCGTGCCCGAGGGGTTGGGGCGGGGGTTGGCGTAGAAGTCCGCCCCCTCGCGGAGCGTGGTGACGGTGCCGTACTCGATGTCCACGGCCACCAGGAGGTTGTCCACATCGGCGGCCGAGGTGCCGCGGTGGCGTTCGGCCACCGCGTACACGGTGGTGCCCTGGAGGGTGAGATCGGCGTAGCGGGTTTCGTCGTCGGGAGTGACGGGACGGGGAGCGGACCAACCCGACTCCTCGCGGATGGTGA
The DNA here is from genome assembly GCA_030544165.1 of bacterium. GTDB lineage: Bacteria > Actinomycetota > Actinomycetes > Actinomycetales > Actinomycetaceae > JAAZBW01. The sequence continues at coordinate 2,683 of JAUNRP010000099.1, read as the reverse complement.
CGTACAGGCGCCCATCGCGGCGGGCGGAGAAGACGATCACGCCCTCGCCCAGGGCGAAGTCCGGACCACCGTACTCGTGGACGCGGGAGGCGACATCTACGGGCTCGCCGTCGTCGAAGGTGGTGGGGACGGGGGAGAGGATGCCGTTGGTGGCGGCGACGAGGACGCCGCGGCCATCGGCGCCGGTCTCCTTCCAGACGACTGTTGTGCCGTGCGCGCGGGGTGCGGAGAGGCGGAGGGTGCCGCCGGTGACGTCGTCGACGGAGAGCGGGGACGGCCACGTGCCGTGGGGGAGGGAGGGCATGGACACAGCCTAGACGCGCGCACACCTCCGGGTGAGGCGGTGGCGCGCGAACTACGTACACTGGGACAACGCGCGCGCGGACGGACGGGCTTCGCGCATCCCCCGGGCGGAACGAAAGGAGGGCGGCGTGAGCCATCTCGACGCAATCACGCAGCCCAGCGATCTGAGGAAACTGATCTCGGGCGAGCTCGAGGAGCTCGCGGAGGAGATTCGGTCGTTCCTCGTGGAGAACGTCTCGAAGACGGGCGGACACCTCGGCCCAAACCTGGGCGTGGTGGAGCTGACGATCGCGCTGCACCGGGTGTTCGATTCGCCCAAGGACCGGATCGTGTTCGATACCGGCCACCAGTCGTACGTGCACAAGATCCTCACCGGACGCAAGGACTTCTCGAAGCTCCGCCAGCGGGGCGGCGTCTCGGGCTACCCCTCGCGCCAGGAATCCGAGCACGATGTGGTGGAGAACTCCCACGCGTCCACCGCCCTCTCCTGGGCGGACGGCATCTCGCGCGGAAACCTGCTGGCGGGCCGCACGGACCAGCACGCGGTGGCCGTGATCGGCGACGGCGCCCTGACCGGCGGGATGGCCTGGGAGGCGCTCAACAACATCGCGGAGGGGCCGGACCGGAACCTCGTGATCGTGGTCAATGACAATGGCCGCTCGTACGCCCCCACCATCGGCGGGCTCGCGCACCACCTTGATGCGCTGCGGACCACCAAGGAGTACGAGCGCGTGCTCGCGTGGGGGAAGAAGACCCTGCTGGGTTCCGGCGCGCCGGGGCGGGTGGCCTACGAGGCCCTGCACGGCGTGAAGAAGGGCATGAAGGACATGCTCGCCCCGCAGGGGGTGTTCGAGTCCTTCGGAATCAAGTACACGGGCCCGGTGGATGGGCATGACATCACTGCGTTGGAGTTTGCGCTGACCCGGGCGCGGGACTTCGCGGGGCCCGTGATCGTGCACGTGATCACGGAGAAGGGCCGCGGCTACGAGCCCGCCATCAACCACATCGCGGACCGCTTCCACGCCGTGGGGGTGATCCACCCGGAGACGGGGCTGCCCGTGGTGCCGGCCCGGTTCGGTTGGACGGCGGTGTTCTCGGACGAGATCGTGCGGATCGCACGCGCCCGGCATGACGTGGTGGCCTTGACGGCTGCGATGTTGGAGCCGGTGGGGCTCGGGCCCATGCAGAAGGAGTTCCCGCAGCGGGTCCTGGACGTGGGCATCGCCGAGCAGCATGCCGTGACGGCCGCAGCGGGACTTGCCTACGCAGGGATTCATCCGGTGGTGGCGCTGTACGCCACGTTCCTGAACCGCGGCTACGACCAGCTCCTCATGGACGTGGCCCTCCACCGGCATGCGGTCACCTTCGTGCTAGACCGCGCGGGTCTCACCGGCGACGACGGCGCCTCCCACAACGGGATGTGGGACTTCGCGCTGTTGTCCACTGTGCCGGGGCTGCGGATCGCGGCGCCCCGGGACGAGGAGACGCTGCGGCGGGCCCTCCGGGAGGCGGTGGACTTCGAGGAGGGACCCACCGTTGTGCGCTACCCCAAGGGCTCGCTGCCGGAGCCGATCCCTGCCGTCTCGCAAGGGGAGGGGTATGACGTGATCGGCGGGCATTCTGGCGATCGGTCCGTGCTGATCGTGGGTGTGGGCGCGATGGCGGGTGCGGCGCGGGAGGTTGCGGACCACCTGGACGCGCACGGCATCGGCTCCACCGTGGTGGACCCGCTGTGGGTGTTGCCGGTGAACCCGGCACTCGTGGAGCTCGCGCGGGGCTTCGAGCTCGTGGTGCACCTTGAGGACGGCCTCGCCTCCGGCGGCGTGGGGTCCGCGCTGAGGGATGCCCTGGCCGAGGCAGATGTGCGCGTGCCCGTGCAGGCGCACGGCATCCCCAAGGAGTTCCTGCAGCATGCGAGCCGCGGCGAACTGGTGGAATCGCTGGGCCTGCGGCCCGCCGATATCGCCCGCAAGGTGGCCGGCGTCCTGCTCGCGCACCCGCCGGTGCCGTCACCTTCCAGCGAGAACGGTTCCCCCCTGCTCGACGACGAGGCCCGGCGGCTCGTTGAATCCATGCGCGAGGACGATCAGTAGTACGTGCCGGCCCCCGCGCGTTCGGGTGCGCGCAGGATCCCGCCCACTCGCCGGGGTAGGTCCGCTGGGGCGCGCTCGGGATTCCAGCCTCCCACCGTGGTTCGCCCGTTTGGGCGTGCCTTGGTCGCGGGGGTCAGCCTTGGTTCGCTCGCTCGGGTGCGCGCGATGGCTCGCCTATTCGGGCGCGCGCGGGGGTGCCTCCCCCACTCGTCTTTGGGCGTGTGGGGGTGGTCTCTCTAGGCGGCGGGGGTTGTCCTTCGTGGGTTGAGGGCGGCCCGCCTGGGTTC
>JAUNRP010000098.1 GCA_030544165.1 bacterium | reverse complement strand
GATGATCACCGGCGCCCTACCGGTCAGGCGTCAGCGAATTACTGGGCGACCTTGATGGACTCGAGCAGGGCCTGCTGCTCGGGGGTGGTGAGGAACTCGTCGAGGAGCGGGGTCAGCGCCTCCTGGAACGCAGCCGCGTCCACCTCGGTGAAGGTGGCGCCTCCGGCCTCAGCCTCCGAGATCGCCGTCTCGGTGTTGGTCTTCCAGAGCTCGGTGTGCTCGGTCCACGCGGTGGTCCAGGTCTCGTCGAACGCCGCACGGTCCTCGGCGGACATGGAGTTCAGGGTGTCCGTGTTGACGATGAGGAAGTCAGCGCCCACGAGGTGCCGGGTCAGCGCGTAGTACGGGGCCACCTCGTAGTGCTTCTGGCTCTCGTAGGAGATCATGTTGTTCTCCGCGCCATCGATCACGCCGGACTGGAGTCCGGTGTAGACCTCGCCGTACGCCATCGGGGTGGGCGAGCCGCCCAGGGCCTCGATCATCGCGAGGAAGACGGGGCTCTCCTGTACGCGGATCTTCATACCCGCGAGGTCGGCCGGAGTCTCCACGCGGTCCTTGGTGTACATGTTGCGCTCGCCCTGCGTGAGCGGGCCGAGCACCGTGACGGAGTTCGACTCCTCGAGCGAGGAGTAGATGTCACCCACGATGTCCATGTCCGTGAGGACGCTCATCTGTGCGTCGATGTCCGTGAACACGGTGGGCAGGGAGAAGATCACGAAGTCGCCGTTGATGTTCTCCAACTGCGGCGCGGACACGATCGCGAGGTCCACCACGCCCGAGCTCACCATCTGGATGTACTCGCCCTGGTCACCGAGCGTGGAGTTGGGGAACACGTCCACGGACCAGCGTCCGTCGGTGGCCTCGGAGAGGTCCTCGCCCATCTGGTTGAGGACCACGTAGGACGGGTGGGTCTCGGTCTGGTTCAGGGCGAGCCGCATGTCCTTGCCCTCGCTCGATCCGCCCTCGTTTCCGCCAGCCTCCGGCGTGGTCTCCCCACCAGCCGCCGGGGTGGTCTCGCCGCCGCCAGCCGGCGCGGTGGTTCCACCGTTGCCACCACCGCCGCCACATGCTGCGAGCGCGAGCGCGGCAACAGACGCCGCCGCGATTCCTGTAAGTCGATTGAGCTTCCGCATTCCTTCTCCTTCGAAAGGGACTCATCAATGGTCCGGAAATGACCGTCCTTATTGATGATAGGAGCCACCACTCCCTTTCAGGGGCCCAACGGCAACAATTTCCGATTCGTTGCCAGTTTGAGACCGGAGCCCTACTCTGCCCCGGCGCCAGCCACGGCCCCAGCCTCCCCGCGCCCCCCGCGAGCCTCCGCCATGATCGCCGCCTCCTTGGCACGCACCGCATCCCCGCGCACCCAGAACACCCACATGACCAGCGCAAATCCCCCGAAGATGAACCATTCGATCGCGTAGAACAGGTTCTGCAGGTTCATCCCCCGCTCCCGCTCGTACGAGGGCGGCGGCATCGTCTGCAGGTCCGGATCATCGGCCGCCTCCGCCACCAGGAACCCCGTGTACGTACGCCCGCCCCACTCGTTCGCGAGCTCCGCCGTGGAGATCGCCCCCACCGCGCCCTCCGGATGGTTCCCCGTGGCCGAGTTCTCCGAGGAGGACAGGTACCCCACCACGCTCCCCTCCCCCGACGGCGCCGGTGCCAGTTCCCCCGCCACCCCCACCGGGTCCTCACCCACCTGATCCGCCGGGATCCACCCGCGCAGCACCGGGATCCACAGGCCCGACGACGAAGCCCCAGTCCCGTCATCACCCCCTGTCCCAGCGGAAGCGCCTCCCGTATCCGCGGCCTCGGTTTCTCCGTCGCCCCCGGTCCCAGCCCGCGTACTTTCCGCACCCGCGGCCTCGGTTCCCGCGCCGCCCCCGCCCGCAGCCGGCGCGCCTGCCGTATCCAATGACTCAGCCGCGTCGTCGAGCAGGAACTGGGTGACCACAAGGACGGCCGGGGCGCCCTCGACGGCCCGGCCCGGGACCACCACCTGCGCGCCCCATGTGCCGCGCGCCTGGACCTTCTGGAGTTGGTGGTCGGTGAGGAAGGTGGTGCCGGGCTGGAGCACCTCGGCGAGCGGGCGGGGGGCGGCGGCCATGCGGTCGGTGGCGGTGATCTCGGCCTCGGCGGCCCCGCGGATGGCGGCCCGGTCCAGTTGCCAGCTTCCGAGCTGCAGGAACGCGAGCGCCCCCACGAGCACGGCCACCAACAGGGCGATGTTCTTGCGGGTCAGGGCGGCCCTCCGCCACTCCTCGAAGGTCACCCGCGTCATGCGTTTCATCCTATTGCCAACCCCGCAGGAGGTTTTCCACCTGCCGGTCTAGGCTCGAGGTGACCTGCCTGCCAACCAGAGGACGGCACCATGAGCAGCACCTGGAAGCGGGGATCGGGCTCACCGATCTCGGACGAGACCGCACTCCTGATCGATCAGTGGTTCCGCGCGGCGAACTACCTCTCGGTCGGTCAGATCTACCTGAAGGAGAACCCCCTCCTGCGCGAGCCGCTCACGCGGGAGAACGTGAAGCCGCGGCTGCTGGGGCACTGGGGAACCACGCCGGGCCTCAACTTCCTCTACGCGCACATGAACCGCGCCATCAAGGAGCGCGAGATCCCCACCATCTACATCACGGGCCCCGGCCACGGCGGTCCGGGCCTCGTGGCCAACACGTACCTCGAGGGCACGTACACGGAGGTCTACCCGGGGATCACCCACGATGAGGAGGGGCTGCAGAAGCTCTTCAAGCAGTTCTCCTTCCCGGGCGGGATCCCCTCGCACGTGGCCCCGGAGACGCCCGGATCGATCCATGAGGGCGGCGAGCTCGGCTACGCCCTCTCCCACGCGTACGGCGCCACGTTCGACAACCCGGACCTGCTCGCCTTCACCGTGGTGGGCGATGGCGAGGCGGAGACCGGCCCCCTGGCCACCTCCTGGCACTCCAACAAGTTCGTCAATACCGAGACCGACGGCGTGGTCCTGCCCGTGCTCCACCTGAACGGGTACAAGATCGCCAACCCCACGGTGCTGGCCCGTATCCCCGAGACCGAGCTCATGGACCTCATGCGCGGCTACGGCCACACCCCGCACATGTTCGAGGCGGGCTTCGATGAGGAGGACATGGCCTCCATCCACCGCCGCTTCGCGGAGGTGCTCGATACGGCGCTGGACGAGATCGCGGAGATCAAGTCCCGCCCCGAGGGCGTGGATGCCGAACGCCCCCGCTGGCCCATGATCATCTTCAAGACCCCCAAGGGCTGGACCGGCCCCAAGGAGATCGATGGCAAGGTGACCGAGGGCTCGTGGCGCTCCCACCAGGTCCCCCTCGCGAGTGCCCGGGATACGGAGGAGCACCTGCGGGACCTGGAAGAGTGGCTCCGCAGCTACCGCGCCGAGGAGTTGTTCGACGACGACGGGGCACTGCGGTGGGAGATCGCCCAGCAGGCCCCTGCCGGCGAGTTGCGGATGAGCGCGAACCCGGTGGCCAACGGCGGATTGCTGCTCCGGGAGCTGAAGCTGCCGGACTTCCGGGACTACGCCGTGGAGGTGGACGAGCCCGGGGACGCGGTGGTGGAGCCCACCCGGAGGCTCGGCGCGTTCCTGCGGGACGTGGCCAAGAAGAACCCCACCAATTTCCGGATCTTCGGGCCGGATGAGACGGCGTCCAACCGCCTCCAGGACGTCTACGAGGTCACGGCCAAGCAGTGGAACGCGGACTACGAGTTCCCGCAGGACTCCGATGACCACCTTGCCCCCGAGGGCCGGGTCATGGAGATGCTCTCCGAGCACCAGTGCCAGGGCTGGCTGGAGGGCTACCTGCTGACCGGCCGCCACGGGATGATGAGCTCCTACGAGGCGTTCATCCACATCGTGGATTCGATGTTCAACCAGCACGCCAAGTGGCTGAAGGTGACCAACGAGATCGGCTGGCGCCGCCCGATCCCCTCCCTCAACTACCTCCTCAGCTCCCACGTGTGGCGCCAGGACCACAACGGGTTCTCCCACCAGGACCCCGGCTTCATCGATCACGTGGTGAACAAGAAGTCCGAGATCATCCGGGTCTACCTGCCGCCGGACGCCAACACGCTCCTGTCCACGTGGGACCACGTGCTCCGCAGCCAGCAGTACGTGAACGTGGTGGTGGCCGGAAAGCAGCCCAACCCCACCTGGCTGAGCATGGACGAGGCGGTCAAGCACTGCACCCGCGGCATCGGCATCTGGCACTGGGCGGGCACCGAGGAGGACGGGGACGAGCCCGAGGTGGTGCTCGGCTGCGCCGGAGACATCCCCACCATCGAGGTGCTGGCCGCCGCCAAGATCCTGCGCGAGTCCGTGCCGGACCTGAAGGTGCGCGTGGTGAACGTGGTGGACCTGATGCGCCTTCAGCATGAGAAGGAGCACCCGCACGGGATGTCCGAGTGGGAGTTCGATACCTACTTCGGTGAGGACATCCCGGTGATATTCGGCTACCACGGCTACCCGTGGCTGATCCACCGCCTGATCTACCGCCACGATGTGGGCAACCACTTCCACGTGCGCGGCTTCAAGGAGGAGGGCACCACCACCACGCCGTTCGACATGCTGATGCGCAACGATCTGGACCGCTACCACCTGGTGATGGACGTGATTGACAGGGTTCCGCGCCTCCGCGCCCGGTACGCCAACCTGCGGCAGTACATGGCGGACCAGCGCACGATCGCGCGGGCCTACGCCTACGAGCATGGGGAGGACCTGCCCGAGATCACGGCGTGGCAGTGGGCGGACGGGGGCGACGCCGTCGGAGAGAACGCCCAGGGCGGGGCGAGTTCCACCGGCGGGGACAACGAGTAACGCGCCCCGGGGCCGCAACGCTGGGTAATCTGTTCAGGGGCCCGTGACCCGGTGCCCTTCCCCCGTCTCGACCCCACGAAGGACCGATCACATGGCCCACTCCGTCTACCTCGCCTCCACCGAATCGCATGCCGCGAAGTCCACGGTGGCGCTGGGGCTCCTCAACATCTTCGCCACCAACGTGCAGCGGACCGCCGTGTTCCGCCCGCTGGTGCGCGCGGGCGAGGAGAGGGACGCGGTGCTCGAGCTGCTGCTCGGGCGCGCGAGCGCGGACCTGAGCTACGAGGAGTGCGTGGGCGTCACCTATGACGAGCTCCACGCCGAGCCGGAGACGGCGCTGGCCACCATCATCGAGCGCTACCGGGAGATCGAGAAGAAGGCGGACATGGTGGTGGTGGTCGGCTCCGACTACACCGGCGTGGCCTCCCCCGCCGAGCTGGACCACAACGCCCGGATCGCCGCCAACATCGGCTCCGGCGTGATCCTGGTGATGAGCGGCTACGGGAAGCCGCCCCACCAGATCGCGCAGGCCGCCCGCCTCGCGCTCGAGGACATGCAGTCCCACCACGCCACCGTGGTGGGGGTGATCGCGAACCGGGTCCCGGAGGACACGCTCGAGGCCGTGGACACGGAGCTGAAGAACCTCCCCGTGCCCACCTGGACCCTCCCGGAGATCCCCCTGCTCCGGTCTGCCACCGTGGCCGAGATCCAGGACGCCATGGGCGCCGAGCTGGTCTACGGAGATCCGGACCTGCTGGCCCGCGAGGCGGAGCACATCCTCGTGGCCGGGATGAACACGGAGCACGTGCTCGAGCGCCTGCGCGAGGGCCAGCTCGTGATCGCCCCCTCGGACCGCCCCGCCGTCCTCATCGCGCTGATCGCCGCGCACGCCGCGGACTCCTTCCCCTCGCTCTCGGGGATCGTGCTGAACGGCGGCTACCCCGTGCCCGCCTCGGTGGACAAGCTGATCACCGGCTTCGGCCAGCGCATCCCGATCCTCGCCACCAGCCATGACTCATTCACGACGGCGCAGATCGCCTCCCGTACGCGCGGTTCCCTCACGCCGCAGACCCAGAGGAAGGTGGACGTGGCGCTGGCCGCGTTCGAACGTCACGTTGCGCCGCAGTCGGTGCTCGACCGGGTGGACTTCACCGCCCCGTCCGTGGTCACCCCGCTCATGTTCGAGGCCCGCCTGCTCGAGCGGGCGCGCGCCGCCGGCAAGCACATCGTGCTCCCGGAGGGGGAGGACGATCGGATCCTGCGCGCCGCCTCCACGCTGCTGGCGCGGGACGTGGCCAAGCTGACCATCCTCGGGGACGAGCGCTCGATCAGGGCACGTGCCGCCGAGCTCGCCCTGGACATCTCGGGGGCCTCCGTCCTCTCCCCCCACGATCCGGAGATGGTGGAGCGGTTCGCCGAGGAGTACGCCCGGCTGCGCGAGCACAAGGGGATGACGCTGGAGCGGGCGCTCGAGATCGTGCCGGACGTCTCCTACTTCGGCACCATGATGGTGCACCTCGGGCTCGCGGACGGCATGGTCTCCGGGGCCACCCACACCACGGCCCACACCATCAAGCCCAGCTTCGAGATCATCAAGACCAAGCCGGGCGTGGGCACGGTCTCCTCCGTGTTCCTGATGCTCATGGAGGACCGGGTGCTCGTGTACGGCGACTGCGCGGTGATCCCGGACCCCACGGAGGAGCAGCTCGCAGACATCGCGATCTCCTCCTCGGAGACGGCCCAGCAGTTCGGGGTGGAGCCGCGCGTGGCGATGCTCTCCTACTCCACCGGCGAGTCCGGATCCGGCGCGGACGTGGACAAGGTGCGGGCGGCCACGGCGCTGGTGCGCGAGCGCGCCCCGGGACTCTCTGTGGAGGGTCCCATCCAGTACGACGCCGCCGTGGACGCCTCCGTGGCCCAGACCAAGCTGCCCGGCTCGGACGTGGCCGGGCGGGCAACGGTGTTCATCTTCCCGGACCTCAACACCGGCAACAACACCTACAAGGCCGTGCAGCGCACCTCCGGTGCCGTCGCCATCGGCCCGGTGCTGCAGGGCCTCCGCAAGCCCGTCAACGACCTGTCGCGCGGCGCCCTGGTCGACGACATCGTCTCCACCATCACCATCACGGCCATCCAGGCCCAGACCGCCTAGTCACGAAAGAAGTTCATGTCGCAGATCCTCCTCCTCAACTGTGGCTCGTCGTCCATCAAGTACCAGCTGCTTGACCCGGGCGTCGACGGCCCCCTCGCCGTCGGCCTGGTCCAGCGCATCGGGCAGGACGTGTCGACGATCGACCATGAGGTGGGCGATTCCGAGTTCCACGACGAGCAGCCGTTCCCAACCCACACCGAGGCCGTTGCGCGCGTGGTGCAGATGTTCGCCGAGCACGGCCCGAGCCTCGACACCGTCGTGGCCGTCGGCCACCGCACGGTGCACGGCGGCTCCACGTTCGTCGAGTCCACGCTCATCAACGACGACGTGATCGCCAAGCTGGAGGAACTCTCCGATCTGGCTCCGCTCCACAACCCGCCCGGGCTGGCCGGCATCCGCGCCGCGCAGGAAGTGCTGCCCGACGTGCCGCACGTGGCCGTGTTCGACACCGCTTTCTTCTCCACCCTCCCGGCGGAGGCGTACACCTACGCCATCGACCAGGAAGTGGCCGAGCGTCTCGGGGTTCGCAAGTACG
>JAUNRP010000097.1 GCA_030544165.1 bacterium | reverse complement strand
TTTTCGTTCGCGGCGCGGGCGCGTGGGAGGATCGGGCCGTGGATCTCGCATTCGACGCCAACGGGCTCGTGGCCGCCGTCATCCAGGACCACGCCAGCCGTGAGGTGCTCATGGTGGGGTGGATGGACGAGGAGGCCGTGCGCCGCACGCTCACCGAGGGCAGGGTGACCTTCTGGTCCCGCTCGCGCGGTGAGTACTGGCGCAAGGGAGACACCTCCGGGCACGTGCAGTACGTGAAGCGCGTGAGCCGGGACTGCGACGGCGACGCCCTCCTCGTGGAGGTGGACCAGGTGGGCGCCGCCTGCCACACGGGCACCCGCACGTGCTTCGAGGCCGGGGGCGAGCTCGCCGCCACCCGCGGGGAGCGGCCATGAACGCCCCGCAGCCGCAAGCGCACTCCCAGCCCCAGCCGCAAGCGCAGCCGCAAGCCCACTCCCAGCCCCACTGGGGCGCGCTGACGCCGGACATCGATTCGTTCCGCGCGCTCGCCCGGGACCACCGCGTGATCCCCGTGGCCCGCACGCTGCTCGCCGAGGACCTCACCCCCACGGCCGTCTACCGGGCACTCGGGGGCGGCACCGGCACCTTCATCCTGGAGTCCGCGGAGCACGGCCAGTGGTCCCGCTGGAGCTTCGTGGGAACTGCCGCCCGCGCCACCCTGCTCTCCTGGGACGGCGAGGCGCACTGGGAGGGTGACGTCCCCGTGGGCGTCCCGCGCGAGGGGGAGGTGCTCCAGGTGCTGCGCCACGCCATCGAGGCGCTCCCGGGCGCCAGGATCCCCGGCTTCCCACCGCTCACCGGCGGATTCGTGGGAGCGCTCGGCTGGGACATCGTGCGCTCGTGGGAGAAGCTGCCCCAGACCACCACCGATGACCAGAGGTTCCCGAGGGTGGCCCTGGGCCTGGTGGACGATCTCGTGGCCCTCGACCACCACACCGGCACCGTCTGGCTGATCGCCAACGCCATCAACGCCGATGACACCGATGAGCGCGTGGACGAGGCGTGGCAGGATGCGTGCGCCCGCCTCGACCGGCTCGCGGAACGGCTCGCCTCGCCCGCCCCGGCGCTGGCCCCCCGGGTGCTCGCGGACCGCGAGGCCCCGGCCCCCCGGCTCCAGACCGATCGCGAGACCTACATGGCGGCCGTCCGCTCCGCCAAGGAGGCCATCCGGGACGGCGAGGTCTTCCAGGTGGTGCCCTCCCTGCGCGCGGACCTGGAGTGCGAGGCCGAGCCGCTCGACGTCTACCGCGTGCTGCGCGCCATCAACCCCTCGCCCTACATGTACCTGGTCTCGCTCCCGGACCCGCGCCGCGCCTCCGGCCGGATCGATGTGGTGGGCTCCTCTCCCGAGACCCTCGTGAAGGTGGAGGACGGGATGGCCCGCACCTTCCCGATCGCCGGTTCCCGCCCCCGCGGCGCCACCCCCGAGGAGGACGTGCGGCTCGGTACCGAACTGCTCGCGGACCCCAAGGAGCGCTCCGAGCACATCATGCTGGTGGACCTCGCCCGCAACGACCTCGCCAAGACCTGCCTGCCCGGCTCCGTCACCGTGGCCGAGTTCATGGACGTGCGCCGCTACAGCAACATCATGCACATCACCTCCACCGTGACCGGCAGGCTGCGGGAGGGCCCCTCCGCGCTCGACTGCCTGCTCGGCGCCTTCCCGGCGGGCACCCTCTCCGGGGCCCCCAAGGTGCGCGCCCTGGAGATCATCGACGAGCTCGAACCCACCCGCCGCGGCTTCTACGGCGGCGTGATCGGCTACATCGACCTGGCCGGTGACCTGGACATGGCGATCGCGATCCGCACCGCCGTGATCGCGGATGGCACCGCCAGCGTCCAGTCGGGCGCCGGGATCGTGCTCGATTCCGATCCCGCCACCGAGTTCGAGGAGACCCGCACCAAGGCCGAGGGCGCCCTGCGCGCCGTGCAGATCGCCTCCCGGCTGGAGCGCGCGTGAGGCGCGCCCTTCCCGCCCTGCTCGCGGGCTCGGGGATCCTGGTGCTCGCCTCCTCGGCGGGCGCCTGGTTCTCCGGGACGACGACGAGCGTCACCGGGGAGGTGCCCCTCACCGTCACCGGTGGTTCCGTTCCCGTGGCCGGTGCCGCGGGGCTCGTGCTCCTCGCGGCCGCCGCGGCACTCCTGCTCGCGCGACGCTCGCTCACCCGGGTGGTGGGCGCGATCGCGGCGCTGCTGGCGGCAGGCGCCGGTATCGCCGTCGTCGTGGCCCTGCGTGACCCGAGCCCGCTGCTGGCGGACGCGGCCGCCACCGCGACGGGACTGGGGTGGTCGGGAGGCGAGGTGGAGCGGCACGTGGCGGCCTGGCTCGCGCTCGTGGGACTGGCCGTGGGAGCGGGCGGAGGGATCGCCGTCGCCGCGCTCGGGGGACGGGCGGATGAGGAGGCGTCACGGTTCGAGCGGGCCCCGGCCAACGAGGACACGCGGGTGCGTGCGATGGACGACTGGGATGCCATCGGACGGGGAGAGGACCCCTCCGAAAATGGCGGTAGGCTGGGCGACTAAGGAGGCACCATGATCGAAGAGACCTACATCGCGCCCCGTGCGGCGGCGCCTGTGAACCACGGCCGAACGGTCGCGTCCTGGACGCTCGTGTGGATCGTGGTGGCCGGAGTGGTGATCGCGGGAATCGGCTTCGCCATCCCGCACATGCCGGTCCTGATCGCCGGACTGGTGATCCTGCTCGCCGGAATCGTGGCGGGCCTCGTGATGCGGGGCCTCGGCATGGGCCAGCCGATCGAGAAGCGGACGCGCCGCGACTGGTACCAGGACTGACCCCTCACCCATGAGCGTGCTGGAGAGCATCATCGCGGGAGTCCGCGAGGACGTGGCGGCCCGGGAGGCCCTCGTTCCGCTTGATCGACTCAAGGAGAGGGCCGCACAGGTCCGTTCCGCGAAGGACGCCCTCGCCGTGCTCCGCGATCGCGAGGGCGTGAAGATCATCTCCGAGGTCAAGCGTTCGAGCCCCTCGAAGGGGGCGCTCGCGCCCATCCCCGATCCCGCGTGGCTCGCCGGCGAGTACGAGGCCGGGGGAGCGTCCGTGATCTCGGTGCTCACCGAGGAGCGGCGCTTCCACGGGAGCCTCGCGGACCTGGACGCCGTGCGCGCCGCCGTGGACGTGCCCGTGCTGCGCAAGGACTTCATCGTCACGCCCTACCAGATCTGGGAGGCCCGCGCCCACGGGGCGGACATCGTCCTCCTGATCGTGGCGGCGCTCGAGCAGAAGGTGCTGACCGCGCTCATCGAGCGCACCCACTCGCTCGGGATGTGCGCGCTCGTGGAGGCCCACGACCGGGTGGAGGCCATGCGGGCCGTCAACGCCGGCGCGCAGGTGGTGGGCGTCAACGCGCGCAACCTGAAGACCCTGGACGTGCGCCGCGAGACGGTGGCCGAGGTGTTCGAGGTGATCCCGAGCGGCGTGATCAAGGTGGCCGAGTCCGGGGTCCGCGGCCCGCATGACGTGATCGACTACGCCCGCGCCGGAGCGGATGCCGTCCTCGTGGGCGAGGCACTCGTGACCGGTGGAAACCCGAGGGCGGCGGTGGCCGAGATGGTGGCGGCCGCGAACCACCCGGCCCTCGCCCCGCGCGAGTAGCGCCACAGCAGGGCGCCCAGCGAGCGCCCGAAGAGCGCCAAGGAGAGAGTGACGATGCCTGATTCCCTCGAGGCCCTCGCGGGCCCGTACTTCGGTGACTTCGGTGGCCGGTTCGTGCCCGAGGCCCTGATCGCCGCACTGGACGATCTGGACCGCGGGTGGCAGGAGCTGAAGGACTCCGAGGAGTTCCGGGCCGAGATGGACCACCTGAACCGCACCTACGTGGGCCGCCCCTCCCTCCTCACGGACGCCACGCGCTTTGCTGCGGAGGCCGGGGGAGCGCGGGTGCTGCTGAAGCGCGAGGACCTCAACCACACCGGGTCCCACAAGATCAACAACGTGCTGGGCCAGGCGCTCCTGACGCGCAAGGTGGGCAAGACCCGCGTGATCGCGGAGACGGGGGCGGGCCAGCACGGGGTGGCCACGGCCACGGCCGCCGCGCTGCTCGGGCTCGAGTGCACGGTGTACATGGGCGCCGAGGACGTGCGCCGCCAGGCCCTGAACGTGGCGCGCATGAAGCTGCTCGGGGCCGAGGTGATCTCGGTGGAGGCGGGCTCCAAGACGCTCAAGGACGCCATCAACGAGGCGTTCCGGGACTGGGTCACCAACGTGGAGACCACCAACTACCTGTTCGGCACCGCCGCCGGCCCCCACCCCTTCCCGGCCATGGTGCGTGACCTGCAGCGCGTGATCGGTGATGAGGCCCGGGAGCAGGTTCGCGAGCTGACCGGGGGCCTCCCAGATGCCGTGATCGCCTGCGTGGGCGGGGGATCCAACGCGATCGGGGTGTTCACCGCCTTCCTGGAGGACGAGTCCGTGGAGCTGATCGGCTGCGAGGCCGGGGGAGAGGGCGTGGACACCGAGCGCCACGCGGCCTCCATCACCGCCGGGGCGCCGGGCGTGCTCCACGGCGCCCGCTCCTACCTCCTGCAGGACGAGGACGGCCAGACGCTGCCCTCCCACTCGATCTCCGCCGGCCTGGACTACCCGGGGGTGGGGCCGGAGCACTCGTTCCTCTCCAGCATCGGCCGCGCCCAGTACTGGCCCGTCACGGACGCCGAGGCCATGGAGGCCTTCGCGGCGCTGTGCCGCACGGAGGGGATCATCCCGGCCATCGAGTCCGCCCACGCCCTGGCCGGAGCCATCCGGTACGGGAGGGAGCACCCGGAGGCCACCATCCTGGTGAACCTCTCGGGGCGCGGGGACAAGGACGTGTCCACCGCCGCATCGTGGTTCGAGATCCTGGACGAGGGGGAGAAGTGAGCCTCATGGAGCGGGCCATCGATGCCCGGACCTCGAGCGGCGGCGCGGCGTTCGTTGCGTACCTGACCGTGGGCTACCCGGACCTCGCCACCTCGATCGAGGCGGGCCGGGCCTTGATCGACAGCGGCGTGGACGCCATCGAGTTCGGCCTGCCGTACTCCGATCCCGGGATGGACGGCGCCATCATCCAGCGCACCGGCCAGCACGCCCTGGACGCCGGGACCCGCACCCGCCACGTGATGAAGGCCGTGGAGGCCCTGGCGCCCCTCGGTGCGCCCATCCTCGTGATGACCTACTTCAATCCGGTCTTCCGCTACGGCGTGGACGCGTTCGCCCGGGACCTCGCCGCGGCCGGGGGAGCGGGCCTCATCACCCCGGACCTGATCCCCGATGAGGCCGGTGAGTGGATCGAGGCCGCCACCGCCCACGATCTGGACCGGGTCTTCCTGGTGGCCCCCTCCTCCACGGATGAGCGCCTAGCCATGACGGCCCGGGCGTGCCGGGGCTTCGTGTACGCGGCCTCCACCATGGGCGTGACGGGCGAGCGGACCACGGTGGACGGCACGGCCGAGCGGCTGGTGGAGCGCACCCGTGCGGCGGGGGCGGAGCGGGTCTGCGTGGGGCTCGGGGTCTCCCGCGCCGAGCACGCCCGCGAGGTGGGCTCGTACGCGGACGGCGTGATCGTGGGATCCGCGCTGCTCCGGGCTCTCGGGGACGGGGTCTCCCAGATGGCCGCGCTCGGTGCCGAACTGGCCGAGGCGGCGCACTCCGCGCGCAGTTAGGTGAAGGACACGCCAACACCGGGTAAAGGGCTGACCATCCATATGGTGGAATAGTCCTGCGCAGGTGGGGGCACGGGATGTGAAAATCGAGACCGCACTGAGAGCGGGCCGAGGACGTCCCGTGCCGGGTAGGAGCACGGAAGGATCGGCGTATGGGTATGGAGTCGGGCGAGCGTAGGCGCGGGCTGTACGATCCGGCGTTCGAGCACGACTCCTGCGGCGTGGCCTTCGTGGCAACCCTGCGCGGAACCCCCGGCCGGGACATCGTGGAGTACGGCCTGACCGCCCTCACCAACCTGGAGCACCGCGGAGCCGTGGGCGCCGAGGAGAACACCGGGGACGGCGCCGGGATCCTCACCCAGGTTCCGCACGCGTTCCTGGCCGAGGAGGTGGGCTTCACCCTCCCCGAGGCGGGCGGATACGCCGTGGGCATGGCGTTCCTGCCCTCCGATGGAGGCGAGCGCGCCGCGGCCGTCCGCGCCATCGAGGGCATCGCCCGCGAGGAGGGGCTCGAGGTCCTCGGGTGGCGCGAGGTACCGATCGACGACTCCACGATCGGCCGGCAGGCCCGCGACTGTATGCCCGTCTTCCGGCAGCTCGTCCTCGCTCCCGTCGACGGCGAGCGGGGGCTGCCGCTCGAGAGGCGCGCCTTCCGGCTGCGTAAGCGCTGCGAGAACCACCTCGGGGTCTACTTCGCGTCCCTCTCCTCGCGCACGCTCGTCTACAAGGGGATGCTCACCACCGCGCAGTTGCGCGAGTTCTTCCCGGACCTGAACGATGAGCGGTTCGCCTCCGAGCTGGCGCTCGTCCACTCCCGGTTCTCCACCAACACGTTCCCCTCGTGGCCGCTCGCGCAGCCCTTCCGGATGATGGCCCACAACGGGGAGATCAACACGGTGCGCGGCAACCGCAACTGGATGGCGGCGCGGCAGGGCAACCTTTCCTCCCCGCTCCTCGGGGACCTCGCGGCCCTGGGGGACATCAACTCCAAGGAGGCCTCGGACTCGGCCAGCTTCGACGAGGTCCTCGAGCTCCTCCACCTCGCAGGACGCCCGCTGCCCCACGCCATGCTCATGATGGTCCCGGAGGCGTGGCAGAACGATTCGCTGATGGACCCCGCGGTGCGCGAGTTCTACCGGTACATGGGCACGATCATGGAGCCCTGGGACGGGCCCGCGTCCATGACGTTCACGGACGGCACGCTGATCGGCGCCGTCCTCGACCGCAACGGGCTGCGCCCGGGGCGGTACTGGGTCACCGACGACGGGCTGGTGGTGCTCGCCTCCGAGTCCGGGGTGCTCGACATCCCGGTGGACAGGGTGGCGCGGAAGGGCCGCCTCGAGCCGGGCCGGATGTTCCTGGTGGACACCGGCTCCGGGCGGATCATCGATGACGAGGAGATCAAGGGGACACTCGCCGCCCAGCACCCGTACGCGGAGTGGAACGAGAACCTGCTGGACGTGGCGGACCTGCCGCGGCGGGAGCACATCGCGCACTCGGCCTCCTCCGTGGTCCGGCGCCAGCAGACGTTCGGCTACACCGAGGAGGAGCTCAAGATCCTCCTGACCCCCATGGCCCAGTCCGGAGGTGAGGCCCTCGGATCCATGGGGACCGACACCCCCATCGCCGTCCTCTCGGCGCGGCCCCGCCTGCTCTTCGACTACTTCTCCCAGCTCTTCGCCCAGGTCACCAACCCCCCGCTGGACTCGATCCGCGAGGAGCTGGTGACCTCCCTGGCCGCCGCGATCGGGCCCGAGCCGAACCTGCTCGAGGACACCCCCGAGCACGCCCGCAAGCTGGAGATCAGCTTCCCGGTGATCGACAACGAGACGCTCGCCAAGATCGTGAACGTGCAGCGTTCGCGTGACTCCCGGGGGCTCTCCGCCGTGAAGGTCCGGGGGCTCTTCCGCGTCTCGGGTGGCGAGAGAGCCCTGGCCCAGCGGATCGAGGAGATCTGCGCCGAGGTGGA
>JAUNRP010000096.1 GCA_030544165.1 bacterium | reverse complement strand
GGCATGCCCTGCGAGGGGGCGAACGGGTTGTTCCCCGGGCGCGGGGCGCCCGGCCCACCCTGGCGCTGGCCACCACCGCCGGGACGGGGCCCGGGCGCCGAGGGCGCGGGAGCGCCCGGACGCGGAGCACGAGGTGCGGCCGCGGCGGGAGCCGCCGGAGCGTCGTCGTCAGGGGTGGTGGGGGGAGCTGCCGGCTCCGGCGCCACGGACTCCTCCGCCCGCGGTGCGGGGGCGGGAGCGGCGGGCGCGGCGGGTGCCGCCGGCGCGGGTGCCTCGGGCTCCTCGGCCACAGGGGCCGCGGGTGCCACGGGACCCGGGGTGGGGCCGGCGGGCTTCTTGGGCGCCGGGGCAGCCTTCGCTGCCGGCTTCTCCGCCGCCTTCTCCGCAGGCGGCGGCATTGACTCCTTCACACGCCGGATCACCGGCGCCTCGAGGGAGGACGATGCGTTCTTGACGTACTCGCCGAGCTCGTTCAGCTTGGCGAGCACCGTCTTGCTGTCGACACCGAGCTGCTTGGCAAGCTCGTGGACACGCAGTTTCGACACTGATTCTCCTGTCTCGGTCCGTTCCGAGGCAGGAACGGACACCTAGTTGTGGCAGCTCATCGCTGGGTACTCATCGGGTGCCCATCAGCTTCCAACCCGCTTTCCTTGGGTCCGGGGGCCGGGTGGCCCTCGTGATCGGTCATGACCAGCCGGAGCTGGTCCGCGGCGCCGCCCACCTCCACCTGGACCCGAAGGGCCCGGGCGAACGCCCGGCGACGCACCGCGAGTTCGAGGCACTGGCTGCTGGGATGCAACCACGCCCCCCGCCCCTCCTCGCAGCGCCGCAGATCGAGCAGGACGATCCCGTCCCGCGCAATCCACCGCACCAGATTCGTAGCGGAGGCCCGCTCACCGCATCCGATGCACGTTCGCACCGGCGGGATCAGGGCCTGGTCCAGTGTATCGCCTCCCGGGCGGAAGGGCCGCGCGCGGCCCGGGAGTGCGTCAGGCATCACGTTCTGCGGGCGCTCCGGGCTCGGCCGCCGCGGCGGGGGACCAGGCCGCGGCCTGGTCCCCCTCGGCCCGGCCCCCCTCAAACTCATC
This sequence comes from bacterium, assembly GCA_030544165.1. GTDB lineage: Bacteria > Actinomycetota > Actinomycetes > Actinomycetales > Actinomycetaceae > JAAZBW01. The sequence continues at coordinate 6,541 of JAUNRP010000096.1, read as the reverse complement.
ATCGATCGGCTCGAGCTCCTCGGTGTCCGAGTGGATATCGATCTTCCACTTGGTCAGGCGGGCCGCCAGCCGGGCGTTCTGGCCCTCCTTGCCGATGGCGAGGGAGAGCTGGTAGTCCGGCACCACCACGCGGGCCGAACGGTCCTCCTCGGAGACCACCGTCACCGAGGACACCTTGGCGGGCGAGAGGGCGTTGGCGATGAACTGGCGCGGGTCATCCGAGTAGTCCACGATGTCGATCTTCTCGCCCTGCAGCTCCGCCATCACGGCGCGAACCCGCTGGCCCATCGGGCCGATGCAGGCGCCCTTGGCGTTGAGGCCGGGCACCGTGGCCCGCACGGCGATCTTGGTGCGGTGACCGGCCTCGCGTGCCAGCTCCACGATCTCCACCGTGCCGTCCGCCACCTCCGGGGCCTCGAGCGCGAAGAGCTTGCGCACCAGGTTCGGGTGGGTGCGGGAGAGCGTGATGGCGGCGCCGCGCGGCCCGCGCGAGACGTCGATCACGAAGGCCCGCAGCCGCGAGCCGTGCTCGTAGTTCTCACCCGGTACCTGCTCCTGGAGGGGCAGCACCGCCTCGATCTCGCCGAGGTCCACCATCACGTTGCGCGTGGAACGGTCGGCCTGGATGACGCCGGCGAGCAGCTCCCCGGCCTTGTCCTTGTAGATGCCGAGGATCTGGGAGTCCTCCGCGTCCCGCAGGCGCTGCATGATCACCGAGCGTGCCGTGTTGGTGGCGATCCGCCCGAAGTCGGCCGGGGTGTCGTCGAACTCCCCGATGGGGGTGTCCTCCTCATCCACCTCGGTGGCGATCACGGAGACGGTTCCGGCCCGGCGGTCGATCTCGACCCGCGCCTGCTCGATCGCGCCGGGACGCCGGTGGTAGGCCACGAGGAGGGCCTCCTCGATGGCGCCCAGCAGTGTCTCGATCGAGATACCCCGGTCCGCCTCAACAGCGCGAAGCGCATTCATGTCGATATCCACGGTTACTCCTTCTCCTGACCGCGGCCGAAGTCGACCACCATGTTCGCCCCGGTGATCTCGGCGTACGCGATCTCGCCATCCTCGAGGGTCACGGAGGAGTCTCCCGCCTCCGTGATCCGGCCCTCCCTCTCCCCCTCCGCGGTCTCGATTCGCACGAGCCGCCCGATGGCGCGGCGGAAGTGGCGGGGTTCGGTCAGGGGCCGGTCGATTCCGGGGGTGGTGACCTCGAGCGTGTAGGTGCCAGCGATCGGGTCTGCGGCGTCGAGGGCGTCGGAGACGGCGCGGGTGGCATCCCCCAGTTGGTCGGAGGAGACGCCGCCGGGACCGTCCGGGAGGTCCACGGTCACGCGCACCACCACGCGCCGGCCCGCCTGGGTGGCACCCAGGTCCTCCAACAGGAGTCCCGCAGACTCGACTGCGGTGCCCACGATCTCGCGCAACTTCTCGATGGGGACGCGGTTCATGTTCTCCTCCGGCATGTAGTTGTTCCGGCCATCGTAACGCGCCCGGCGGGTGTCCCCCACCGCCACTGCCGTGGGTGGCACGATGGTGTCCGATGACACTGACACGTACGGCAGCGGTCGCGCTCGCCCTGGCCCTCCCCCTCCTCGCGGGGTGCGGCCTGCGCATCGACGCGCCCGATCCCAGCCCACCGCCGCCCTCCCCGGCCGAGGCGTTGCGTCAGCGGGAGGCACTCAGATCTGCTGCCTTCGCCGACGGCGCCGCAACCTGGGGCGTTGCCGGCTCGCCTTCCGCTGAGCGACTTGCCGTCAACGCGAGCCTCCACCTCGATGCCCTGGGAGGCGTGTGGGAGCCGTGGCCGGACGGCGACGGTCCGGCCGAACCGGACGGACTCCCGCTCTACCCTGCCCCCGCCCCGGAGTTCGGCCCGTTCGAGACGAGTGACGATCTGGTGGACGCGCTGGCACAGAGCACCCCCGAGGTGTGCGAGGCGGCGCTGGATGCCACCGAGCCGGAGGCGGTCTCCCTGTACTCCGCCATCTGCTTCTCCCGCACCCTGGACTGGGATGGGGTCTCCCGGGACTTCGGGATCATCCCCCCGGAGGTACCCGCCGTCCCGGAGACGGTAGGGAGCCAGGACCCCGGGCTCATCCTCACCCTCGACGCCGCGGCGTGGGCCACGGATTTCCAGGCGGCCGCCGCCCGGGCGGCGGAGGACGAGGGCTGGCAGGGCCTCGAGGCCACCGCGCGCGGCTACCGGGACCTCGCCCTCGCCATCACCTCGGCCAACGGGTGGACCGGAACCGAGCAGGATCCCCGCCTCCCCTCCTACGATCCGAACGCCCTCCCGGACCAGACCGCGATTGCGGCCGCGATCGCGGAGGCGGCGGTCCTGGCGCTCCCCAATTCCACCAACCGGGAGTCGGTGCTCGACCTCGCGCTGCACTATGGGCTCACCGCGTCCCGCCAGGGCGTCCAGTTCGACGCCCTCACCGGACTCGAGGAGAGCGGCCCTACAGACGAGAGCAGCCCTACGGGCTAGAGCTCCCGGGCCGCCGCGAGGGCGGCCGTGACGCGCTCGGCCACCTGAGCAGCCGCGCCCTCCACGGGCACCTCGCCCCGCTCACCGCTGGCGCGCTCGCGCAGCTCCACCACCCCGGTGGCGAGCCCGCGGCCCACCACCAGCGTGTAGGGCACGCCGAGCAGCTCGGCGTCCGCGAACTTCACGCCGGCGGAGACCTTCGGCCGGTCGTCGTAGAGCACCTCGATCCCCCGGCCCTCGAGGTCGGAGGCGATCGCGGCGGCGGCCTCGAAGACCTCCGCCTCCTTGCCCGTGGCGATCACGTGCACGTGGAACGGGGCCACCTGGACGGGCCAGGCCAGCCCGGCGTCGTCGTGGGTGGACTCGGCAACGGCGGCGAGCGCGCGGGTGACGCCGATCCCGTACGAGCCCATGGTGACCACGCGGGACTTGCCGTTCTCGTCGAGCACGGTGAGGCCGAGGGCCTCGGCGTACAGGCGGCCGAGCTGGAAGACGTGGCCGAGTTCGATCCCGCGGGCGAGTTCGAGCGGGCCGGAGCCGTCCGGGGCCGGATCGCCGGCGCGGACCTCCGCGGCCTCGATCACCCCGTCCGCCTCGAAGTCGCGCCCCTTGACCAGGCCGAACACGTGCGTGTCCGCCTGGTTGGCGCCCGTGATCCACGCGGTGCCGTCCACCACGCGGGGATCGAGCAGGTAGCGCACCGCTCCCCCAGTGCCGTCCTCGTCCCGGGGCGCCCCGTTGGGGCCCAGGACCCCGGGACCGATGTAGCCGGCCACGAGCTCGGGGTGGCGCTTGAAGTCCTCCTCGGTGGCGGCGGCGGGCTCAGCGGGGGTCACGGCGGCCTCGAGCCGCTTCATGTCCACCTCGCGGTCCCCGGGCACGCCCACCACCAGCAGCTCGCGCGTCCCGTCCGGCTGCACGAGGGCCACCACCACGTTCTTGAGGGTGTCCGCGGCGGTCCACTGGCGGTCCTCGCGGGGATGGTGCTCGTTCGCGAACGCCACCAGCGTCTCGATCGTGGCGGTGCCGGGGGTGGGGAACTCCCGCGCGGCCGGGGCACCCGAGGCATCCACCGAATCCGGCACCGGGGTGGTGACCGCCTCCGTGTTGGCCGCGTACCCGCCGGGCGAACGCACGAAGGTGTCCTCCCCGATCGGCGAGGGGTGCAGGAACTCCTCGGAACGGGAGCCGCCCATGGCCCCGGACATGGCGGAGACGATCACCACCTCGAGCCCGAGGCGTGCGAACACCCGCTCATACGCCCCCCGCTGGGTCTCGTAGGAGAGGGCGAGGGCGTCGTCGTCGATATCGAAGGAGTAGGCGTCCTTCATGATGAACTCGCGCCCACGGATGAGGCCGGCGCGGGGGCGGGCCTCGTCGCGGTACTTGGTCTGGATCTGGAAGAGCGCGAGCGGGAGGTCCTTGTAGGAGGAGCAGAGGTCCTTCACCAGCAGGGTGAACATCTCCTCGTGGGTGGGCGCGAGCAGGAAGTCGTTGCCGCGGCGGTCCTTGAGGCGGAACAGGTTGGGGCCGTAGTCGGACCAGCGGTTCGAGGCCTCGTAGGGCTCCCGGGGCAGGAGCGCCGGGAAGTGCACCTCCTGCGCGCCGATCCGCTCCATCTCCTCGCGGACGATCGCCTCGATCTTGCCGAGCACGCGCAGGCCGAGCGGCAGCCAGGTGTAGATCCCCGGAGCCGAACGCCGGATGTACCCGGCGCGCAGGAGCAGCTTGTGCGAGGCGACCTCGGCCTCGGCGGGATCCTCACGCAGCGTGCGGACGAACAGGGATGACATCTTGGTGACCACGATCCCCAAGGCTACCTTCCCGCAGGTATGTGCCCCAGCCATTTCCCCTTGGCCGGGCCGCAGGGGCCCCTCACAGGTGGATGGTGGCGTAGGTGGCCTCCTGCCGGAACCCCACCTTCTCGTAGACCCGCCGGGCGGCCACGTTGTAGTGGTTCACGTAGAGGGAGACCGTTGGCGCGAACGTCAGGATGTCCTCGACGACGGCGGCCATCGCCCCCGTTCCCATGCCCCGGCCGCGCAGATCAGGGTGGGTCCACACCCCCTGGACCTGGGCGATCCCGTCCCACATGGCGCCGATATCGGCCTTGAACACCACCTGGTCACGATCCCCCAGTGGCTCGATCACCACGTAGGAGCGGCCGGAGCTCGCGAGGGACTTGACGTAGTGGTGGTAGCCATCGCCCGAGCGTGTTGGATCGTAGCCCACCTCCTCGCGGAACATCGCCACGGCGGCGGGGAAGAGCAGGTCCAGGTCCTCCGGGCGGGCGCGGCGCACGCGGGGGTCCGCCTCGAGGTGGCTGCGTTCGGTCATGACGAGGCAGGGCTGGTCCGCCCGGACGTCCCGCGCGGGCCCCCAGGTGCCCTCCAGGTGGCGCCACATCTCGAGCGCGAGATCGGCGCGGCCCACAATTGAGGTGGCACGCCGGCCGCGCCTCCTCAGGTGCTGGGCGAACGCCTCCACGGTCTCGATCGGCCCCACGGGGACGATGTTGGACCCCGCCCAGCAGATGGCCTCCAGCCCGGATTCGCCGTCGATCCCGAGCATCTGCGAGCCGGGGCCGAGGTAGCTGAGGTTCTGGGCCGCGAGCATTGCCGTGAGCCGCTGGGCGCGCATGACGCCCAGGGCGGCGTCCATGTCCGATTCGCCGAGGGTCCGCACGCGCCCCGGCGGCCGGAACCACGAACGGAGCACGTCAGCCCACGGAGACGGTGGGGGCGCCGCCCGAGAGCGCGCCCTCCTCTGCCTCCATCTCGGCGGCCAGCCGGTTCGCCTCGGCGATCAGGGTTTCCACGATCTGGTCCTCCGGGACCGTCTTGATGACCTCGCCCTTGACGAAGATCTGGCCCTTCCCGTTGCCGGAGGCCACGCCCAGGTCCGCCTCGCGCGCCTCCCCCGGCCCGTTGACCACGCAGCCCATCACGGCCACACGCAGGGGAACGGTCATCCCCTCGAGGGCCGCGGTCACGGAGTCCGCCAGCTCGTACACGTCCACCTGGGCCCGGCCACACGAGGGGCAGGAGACGATCTCGAGCTTGCGGGGCCGGAGGTTGAGGGACTCGAGGATCTTGGTCCCCACCTTGATCTCCTCCACCGGCGGGGCGGAGAGCGAGACGCGGATCGTGTCACCGATCCCCTTGGCGAGCAGCGCGCCGAACGCCACCGAGGACTTGATGGTGCCCTGGAACGCCGGGCCCGCCTCGGTCACACCGAGGTGGAGGGGCCAGTCCCCCTGCTCCGAGAGCATCTCGTAGGCGCGCACCATCACCACGGGATCGTGGTGCTTCACCGAGATCTTGAAATCGTGGAAATCATGCTCCTCGAACAGCGAGGCCTCCCACACGGCGGACTCCACGAGGGCCTCCGGGGTGGGCTTGCCGTACTTCTCCAGGAGGCGCGGGTCCAGGGAGCCGGCATTCACACCGATCCGCAGCGAGACACCGTGGTCCTTGGCGGCCTGGGCGATCTCCTTGACCTGGTCATCGAACTTGCGGATATTGCCCGGGTTCACGCGCACGGCGCCGCAGCCGGCCTCGATCGCGGCGAACACGTACTTGGGCTGGAAGTGGATGTCCGCGATCACCGGGATCTGCGACTTCATCGCGATGATCTTCAGCGCCTCCGCGTCCTTGTCCGTGGGGCACGCCACGCGCACGATGTCACAGCCCGAGGCCGTGAGTTCCGCGATCTGCTGCAGCGTGGCGTTGATGTCGTGCGTCTTGGTGGTGGTCATCGACTGCACCGAGATCTGCGCTCCACCCCCCACCGGCACCTTCCCCACGTTGATGCGGCGGGTGGCCTTGCGCGGCGCGAGGACGGGGAGCTCCTCCTTGACGGTGGGCATCCCGAGGTTGATCGGCTGGTTCACGTCCCTCAATCTACCTTCCGTCCGCACTTATCCCCGACGACGCCGCACACCAACCGCCCCCTCCCCACCCTTCGCTGCCCTTCCCGACGACACCGCACACCATCCGTCCCCCCATGCGTTGCCCTTCCCGACGCCCGCGAGCGGCCAGCGCCCGCACGCCCGCC
>JAUNRP010000095.1 GCA_030544165.1 bacterium | reverse complement strand
GAATGGTGGCGGCCATGGAGCGGGCGCTCGAGGAGACGGGGGCGGGGCCCATCCGCTTCGCGATCGGATCCCTCTCCGGGAACCGCGCCACGTTCGACTGCGCGCTCCCCACACTTTCTGACGACCTGGCGGAGATGCTCACCGAGGGCTTCCGAGGTGACTGGGTCTTCACGCTCTCGGCCCCCCTCACCGAGGGCCAGGCGCTCAGCGAGGTGGCGCCGGAGGATCGCACGCTGAAGATCCGCGTGCGGACCCCGGGTGACAGGGCCGGTCAGATCCTCTCCAAGGTGCCGGGGGCCTGGGAGTTCGGTGCGAGCGCGGCCGAGACGCTTGGGTGGGACTACGCCACGATGGAGATCAGCGGAGAGTGGCTCATAGAGGGGCTGGTCCCGCTGTGGCCCGGCACCGCGGCGCACGATGACTTCTACGACTTCTGGATGAGCTGGTCACGGTACGGGGCCGAGCTGGTCCAGACCACCACGAACGCCCACCCGGCTCTGACGCCCAATTCCGAGGGCGGGGTGGACATCCATATCGAGTACCTCCCGGTGGCCGAGGGGCTCACCGAGGAGCAGGATCGGCTGCTCGGGATCTACGTGGCCAAGCTCGAGGAGATGGGCCTTGCCCCGGTGAACGTGACGATCCTGGAGGGGGCGGCGTAGGGTTCGGGCTCGGGGGGGTTCCGCCTCAGTCCGACTCGGTTAGGAGACTCCTGCTGCGAAACCCTTCTCTCGCTCTCAACTACGCTTTGCGGTAGCCGAGATATGAGGGCATAGAGCGTGGACCGAAACACTCTACGGATTACAGGTGACGATAACCTCGCCGCCTTCCAATTGGTAAGTGAAGCACTTACCGGGCGTGGTGTCGATATCCATGTTCTGAGCGGGAGGAACCACGATTATAGTGTTCCCACGTGAGTCGATAACGGTTTGAGGCCGAGTTTCAGGGGATGGATACCTGGACGAGGATCCGACTCTGACCTCGTACCCGAAAGCGTCGAAACGATATAGGAATGCAGCCATCGCATCGCGAAGGATAGGTTGCTGAGGCATGAATGTTCGTGTTCCGTTAGGGAGCACCCAGCCCGTGGAGATTCCAGTCGACGCCAGCCAGGAAATCTGCTTGTAGAACGTATGTCTCGGAGAGACATCGGTGAAGGGTGACGTCGCGGGAGGCACATACGTCGGCGACCCGGCGAGTCGATACAGGAATGCCGCCATCTCGGCTCGCAATACCGGCTGGGTTGGCCGATATGTACGGACCCCGTTTTCCATCCAGCCTGTCGATACTCCGGAGTATGCCATCCATAGCATCTCCTTCATAAAGGGATTACGTATATCGGCGAATATGTTGTATGCCGGTAGGGGGAATTCAGGCTCATCGGCCATGCGGTACAGGAACGCAGCCATCGCATCCCGAAGCACGGGCTCGAACGGGCGATACTCCCGGTTGCCACCTGCCACGACCCATCCGGTGGAGATTCCTTGCTCTGCCATCCAGTTGATCTCATTCTTGAACGGGGCACCGTTCAGATCAGAGAAGTACCGGTCGGGTCGCGCAGTGCTAGAGCCTCCCGAGAGTGCAGTGGCGGGAATCGTCAAACCGAGTGTCGCAAGCGCAACTAATAGCGATCCGAGTAGACGTCGGACGTGGCGATGCTTCATGGCCATCTCCTGGTGCGGGTTTCGCTTACCTGACATGTTAGTCAGTCATTGAATCGGGTTTGTGCGATTCGCACGCTCGCATCGTGGTGAGGCAGCCCTCACGAACCCAGTTCCCGCATCGGAGATCCCTACCGCAGACGTGAGACCTCGCGACTCCGTTGGGCCCTCAGGCCCGCTCGGTCTCCAGAACCTCCCACCCGTCCTCGGCATCGAGGGCATCCAGGTGCGCGCGCGCGTCGCGGCCGTCCAGCGGGTAGCCGAGCACGAGGTTCGTGGGGCAGAGATCCGCGGCGGCGCTTGCGGCGAGGAATCCACCGAGCAGCATCCGCTTGATTCCGCCGCTCCCGCGGATGAGGCCAATCAGTCCCCACACGGCGAGGAGCCCGCCGAGCCCGCCTTTCCCCATGCGGAACTCTTCGGAATTGAGAAGTCGAACGATCTCGCGCTTGTCCATCTCTTCACCCTAGCCCGGTGCACCCCAGCCTGCTCGGGTCGCTGCGGCACCTCTGGCGTCGCGGGCCGCCTACACCCGGACGGCCCCGCTGATCCGGTAGCCGCGCGGCGAGGGCACGAACCCTGCCGCCACCAGGTGCTCCACCACCGGGTGCTGGGATCCGAGCAGGGCCGCGCCGTCTGCCCGCTCGATCACGATGCGGTCCACCCGCCCCCGTCGCACCGTTGCCGCGAGCGCCCCCGCTGCCGCCGCGAGCGCCGCTGGGTCCTGTGTGAACGTGACCGCTGAGCGTCCCCCTCGCTCCAGGTGGACGACGACGTCGCCTCCTACCAGCACCACGAGTCCGCCCGCGGAGCGCGCTGGCCGTCCCGCCTCGCTCGGGGGCCACGGGAGTGCGGCGCCGTAGGGGTGGGCCGGATCCGTGGCGGCGAGCACGAGCGCCTCCGCCCGCCCGCCCGGTCCAGCCGCCGCGCCACTCCCCTGCGCCGAAGCTCCTCCACCCACCTGCTCGCGCAGCCGGTCCACCGCTCCCGTGGTGGCGAACTGGGACGCCCCGAGGCCCTCCACGAAGTACCCGCGCCTCACGCTGCCCCCCTCCTCCGCGCGGGAGAGCACCCGGTAGATCGCGGAGAAGCCGCCCTCCACGCCCTCGACCCCCACCACGCCCCGCGTCACCACCCCGTGCCGGTCCAACAGCACCTCCGCGGTGGCGACGGCGCGGATGGTCGGGTCCGTCTCCACCTCCGGCGCCGCCGACCACCGGCCCGCGGCCGTGGGCGGCCCGGCCCGCGTGGGCAGGCCAGACCCGGCGGCCACTCCCGAGCCCAGCGCCAGCGAGCCCAGCCGCGGCCTCCCGCCGACCCGGCCACGCATGCGCCCGCCCGGGGAGCGCCGGTGCGCGCTCCGCCCCGCACTCAGCAGCGCCCGCAGGGGGAGGTAGGAATCGTTCGTCACCGCGCCCGCCCACACCAGGTCCCAGAGCGCCTCGGTGAGCGCGGCGTCCAGGGGAGGCGGCGCCCCTTCAGCGTCTGAATCCCACGCGGCAGCGATGGCGTCCGCGAGCGGCCGGAACGCCCACCCTCCCCCGTGGCGCAGGTGGCCCAGGATCGCCTCGTGGAGGGCGCCCGCCACCTCCTCGGGCGGGCGGAGCGTGAGCCGCGCGGAATCGGCGGGATGGAGTGCCACCCACCCGTCGTTGCCGGGGATGGTGCCCGCTCCCTGCCAGACCACGCTGCCAGCGGCGAGGGCTGAATCGAGGAGCGCGGGCTCGTAGCCCGGAAGCCGGGCGGGAAGCACGAGGGCCTCGAGGGCACTCGCCGGGATTCGAGCTCCGGCGAGCTGCTCCACCACCCGGAGCAGACCCTCCATCCCGGCGCTTGCGCGCACCGCCTCCGGCCCGCCGCGCGCGCCGCCCTCCACTCCGGGCTCACTGGCCAGCCCCTGCCACTCGCCCAGGAACCGGGCGTATGCGGCGCCCGGCACCGGGTCCGCTTCGGCGCGCTGCGCCGCGAGGGAACGGCGCCGCAGCCGGGAGAGGACCTGCGCATCCACCCACTCCCCCTCGGGGCCGCCACCGGCTCGGATCCGACCGTGCGTGAGCACCCCGCCCCGGGCAAGCTCCTCGAGAACCACCGAGACCACCGACTCCTCCAGCCCCACCCACCGGGCCGCCTCCCCCGCCGTGAAAGGTCCCCGCGTCCGCGTGAACCGGCGCAGCAGCACGGCCACTGCCTCCGGAACTGGCTCCAGGAACGCCGCGTCCACCCACCCCGGAACCTGAGAACCCAGCGAGCCGCGCACCAGGCCCGCATCCTCCACGGCAATCCACCGCGACTCCCCGCCCACCACAATCGAGAACGCCCGACGCTCCCGCTCGAGTCCCGCCAGCCATCCGTCCACGGCCTCCGGATCGGCGGAGCGAGCCGCCACGTCCCCCGCGCTGATCGGCCCCAACCTCCGCAGGAGATCGGCCACATCCTCCGCATTCCGGGCCCTCCGGGCCCCAGAGCCGAGCCCCTGCAGCTCCGCATCCACCTCCGCCACCACGTCCGGATCCAGCAACTCGGCGAGCGTCACGGCCCCCGTCCCGAGCAGCTCCTCCAGCAGGGCCGGATCCAGCGCCAACGCGAGGGCGCGCCGTTCGGCGAGCGGTTGGTCGCCGTCGTACATGAACTGGCCGATGTAGCCGAACAGCAGGGTGCGCGCGAACGGCGAGGGCGCGGGGGTGAGCGCGTGCGCCACGGTCATTCGCCGGGCTCCGATCGCGCCCATCAGCCCTTCGAGCGCGGGGACGTCGAACACGTCCTGGAGCACCTCGCGCACCGCCTCGAGCACGATCGGGAAGTCGGGGTACCGCGAGGCCACCTGGAGAAGCTGGGAGGATCGCAACCGCTGCTGCCACAGCGCCTGCCGCTGGCCCGGATTCCCCCGCGGCAGAAGGAGCGCCCGCGCCGCGCACTCCCGGAAGCGGGCGGCGAACAGCGCCGAACCCCCGAGTTCCGCCGTCACCGCATCCCGCACCATCTCCGGCTCGATCCACACCGACCGGGCGAGCAGCGCCTCCAGGTGGGAGTCATCCAGGTCCGTGTTCGGGAGGCGCAGCAGGATGCCGTCGTCGGTGGCCATGGTCTGCGGGTCCACGCCGATCTCCTCCCGCAGCCGCCCCGCCATCACCAGCGCCCACGCCGTGTTCACCCGCGCCCCGAACACGGAGTGCACCGCCACCTGCCAGTCGCCCAGCTCGTCTCGGAACCGCTCCACCACCACGGTGCGATCGTCCGGCACTGCCCCCGCCGCCTCCCGCTGCTCGGCCACGTAGCGCCGCAGGTTCTCCTCGGCCCGTGAGTCCAGCTCCCCCTCCCCGACGACGGAACCCGGCCCCCCGTCGTCGGCGGAACCACTCCCGAGCATCCGGAGAAAGGCGCCCACGGCGGCGCCGAGTTCCGCCGGCCGCCCGAGGATGTCCGCGTGCCAGAACGGCAGGCGCCCGGGTTCTCCGCCGGCGGGGGTCACGAGGACCTGATCGTGGGTGATCTGCTCGATGCGCCACACGGAGGTTCCGAGCAGGAACACATCGCCCACGCGGGATTCGTAGACCATCTCCTCATCGAGTTCGCCCACGCGGCGCCCAGGCCCCTCGCCTGCCACGAACACCCCGTACAGCCCGCGGTCCGGGATGGTGCCGCCGGAGGTGACGGCGAGCCGCTGCGCGCCGGGCCGCCCCCGCAGGGCGCCGGAGCCGCGGTCCCAGACGATGCGAGGCCGCAGCTCCGAGAACTCGTCGGAGGGGTAGCGGCCGCTGAGCATGTCCAGCACCGCGTGCAGGACGGCCTCCCCGAGCGTGGCGAACGGCGCCGCCCGCCGCACCAGCTCCCCGAGCTCGCCCACGTCCCACTCGTCCATCGCGCACATGGCCACCACCTGCTGCGCGAGCACGTCCAGCGGGTTCGCGGGAACCCGCAGCGATTCGATCTCCCCCGAACGCATCCGCTCCACCACCACCGCCGTGGGCGCGAGTTCGCCCCGGTGGTTTGGGAAGAAGATCCCGCGCGAGACCGCCCCCACCTGGTGCCCGGCGCGCCCCACCCGCTGCAGGCCCGAGGCCACCGAGGGCGGCGACCCCACCTGCACCACGAGGTCCACCGCGCCCATATCGATGCCGAGTTCAAGGGAGGAGGTGGCCACCACCGCGGGGAGCCGGCCGCTCTTCAGCCCCTCCTCGATTTCGAGCCGCTGCTCGCGCGAGACGGACCCGTGGTGGGCCCGCGCCAGGATCGCGGGGGCGGCTCGGCCCATGTTGTGGCTGGCCTGGGTGGTCTCCCGGACCGCGGATTGCCGACGGCGGGGCTCGCGCTCCGTCGTCGTGGCGGCCGTCCCTGACGCGAGGCGCTCCTCCCAGATCTCGTTGAGGCGCGCGGTCAGGCGTTCGGCCACGCGGCGGGAGTTGGCGAACACGATGGTGGAGCGGTGGGCCGCGATGAGATCCGCGATCTGCTCCTCCACGTGCGGCCAGATGGAGGAGCGTTCGCGGGCGCCGCCGCCCGCTCGATCCCCGGCGGCGGAGAGATCGCCCATGTCCTCCACCGGGACGGTGATTCGCAGGTCCCACTCCTTGGTGGACTCCGGGCGGACCAGGGTGACGGTCCGGCCACCGGCGAGGAACCGCTGGACCTCCTCGGCGGGGCGGACCGTGGCCGAGAGCCCGATGCGCTGGGCGGGGGCCGGGAGGAGGGAATCGAGCCGCTCGAGGGAGAGGGCGAGGTGGGCACCCCTCTTGGAGCCGGCGAGCGCGTGGATCTCGTCCACGATCACGTGCTGGATCCCGCGCAGCATCTCGCGGGCCTGGGAGGTGAGGAGGAGGTAGAGGGACTCGGGGGTGGTGATGAGGATGTCCGTGCCCTTCCGGGCGAAGGAGCGGCGCGCATCCGCGGGAGTGTCACCGGAGCGGACGCTGACCTCGAGGCGCGGGGTGGGGAGGCCGAGATCGCGCGCTGCGGCGGCGATCCCGGCGAGGGGCTCGGCGAGGTTGCGCTCCACGTCCACCGCGAGCGCCTTCATGGGGGAGATGTAGAGCACCCGGCAGCGGCGGGCGGGGTCCTCGGGTTCGGGCTCGGAGATCAGTCTATCTAGGGACCACAGGAAAGCGGCCAGGGTCTTGCCGGAGCCCGTGGGGGCCACCACCAGCGTGTGCTCCCCGCGCGTGATGGCGTCCCATGCGCCGGTCTGCGCCGTCGTCGGGGAGCCGAAAGTGGCCCCGAACCACCGGCGGGTGGGTTCGGTGAACCGGGCGAGGGCGTCAGTCATGGTGAAAGCAGTCTGTCACCGCGCGGGCCTGCGGTCCGTCAGCGCGCGGGCCTGCGGACCGCGTGAACGCGAACGCGCCCGCCGCTGGCCGGGTGGCTGGCGGCGGGCGCGTGGGCTGGTGGGATCAGTCGTCGAGGACGAAGGTGACCTCGAGGACCACGTGGTAGTTGGAGATCTGGCCGTTGCTCAGTTCCACCTTCTGCTCCTTGATCCACGCACCGGAGACGCCGCGGAGGGTCTCGGACGCGCGGGAGATTCCGGCCTTGACGGCGTCATCGAAGCTCTCGGTGGAGCGGGCGGAGATGGTGGTGACGCGGGCGATGCTGGCGGTCATGAGTCCTCCAAATTGATCGGGGGTCCGCCGGGTGCGGCGGCTTGATTCCACCCTTTCTGATGGTGTGGGAGTGCGCATCTCGAAGCGGGGAACGCTCACACTTCCGCCGTGGGGGATTCACACGATCCCCACGCGCCACGCTCGTGATCGACAAGCTCCTGCGCAGTACGCCCGGACTTAGTTTCGGGGCCGACGGGGATGCGGGCACCGCCCGGCTGGCGGGCCGGCGTGGCGAGGCCGTCACGGATGAGTTGTTCCAAGCGGCTCTCCATGGTTCCTCCTCTGGACACGCGGTTCCCACACCCAGTGCAGCACGCCTCGGCTGCTGCAGCCAGCGAATTCAGTCCAGCGGATCGCCGGTGACCGGGCCTGCCGTGTTGGGCTGCCAGCCGAGC
>JAUNRP010000094.1:3125-7650 GCA_030544165.1 bacterium | reverse complement strand
GCCTGGTCCAGGTCCCGCCAGAGGTCCTCCACATCCTCGATCCCCACCGAGAGCCGCACGTAGTCCTCCGGCACCGTGGCCATCTCCGCCGCCAGGCGCCGCCGCCGCTCGAGGCTGGACTCCACCCCGCCCAGTGACGTTGCCGGTAGCCACAGTTTCGTTTTCCCGACGACGACGTCCGCCGCCGTGGCCCCGCCCCTCACCCTGATCCCGAGGATGCTTCCGTAGCCCCGCATCTGCTCGGTGGCCCGTGCGTGGCCCGGGTCGTTGGGGAGGGAGGGGTGGCGCACCTCGATCAGGCCGGGGTGTCCGGAGAGCCGTTGGGCCAGTTCCGCCGCGCTCGCCTGGGAGCGCTCCACCCGGAGCGCGAGGGTGCGCATGCCGCGCAGGGCGAGGAAGGACTCCATGGGGCCGGGGATGGACCCGTAGAGGGTGCGGTGAGCGTTGAACTTTTCCCGCAGCTCGGGGGTGGAGGGGACCACGGCGCCGATCACCACGTCCGAGTGCCCCGCCAGGTACTTGGTCACCGAGTGCACCACCACGTCCACGCCGTGTTCGAGGGGCCTCATCACGAGCGGGGTGGCGAAGGTGTTGTCCGCCACCACCGTGACTCCTGCCTCCCGGGCGGCGGCCACGAGGGCGGGAACGTCTGCCACCTCGAGCATGGGATTGGTGGGCGATTCGAGCCAGAGGAGGGCGGCGCCGTCGAGGGCGCGGATGACGGCGGCGGTGTCCGCGATGTCCACCTGGGTGACGGTGATGCCCTGCTTCTCGGCGAGGTCGTGGGCGAGCGCGATGGTGGAGAGGTAGGCGTGGCGCGGGAGGACCACGCGGCCGCCGCTCGGGAGCAGGATCGCGAACGCGGCGGCGATGGCCGCCATGCCTGAGGAGAAGGCGACGGCGGGGACTGGCGCTCCCTCCAGCTCGCCGAGGACCTCCTCGAGCCCCTCCCAGGAGGGGTTGCCGTAGCGGCCGTAGAAGGGATCGCCGGGCTTCGGGCTGTCCGCCGAGTACTGGATGGACTGCAGGTGCACCGGGGTGTTCACGGGCTGGCCCGGGCCGCGGGCGGGGCGTCCGGCGTGGACGGCGATGGTGGAGGGATCGAGGTCGTGGGGCATGTGGACAGCCTATTTCGTGGGGCGGCAGGCGGTGGGCACGGTCCGTACGGACAAAGGTCCCGTAGGCGCGTACGTGGCTGGGACCTTGGTCCGTTGTGATCTGGATTACACGGGAGAGGATCGATGAAACCCCATGCGCTGGGATTCCGCGCGCTCTGACGAAGGAGGAGAGCCGTGAAGGCGATCGTGTTCGAAGGTTTCAAGCAGTTCCCCACCATCAAGGAGGTGGAGAAGCCCACGCCCGGACCCGGGGAGGTCCTGCTCAAGGTGGCGGGCTCCGGCGCCTGCCACTCCGACGTGGCCCTGTTCCACGACTACGAGGGTGACCCCACCGGTTTCCTCACCCCACCGTTCACCCTGGGCCACGAGGTCTCGGGCTGGATCGAGGAGGTGGGCGAGGGCGTCTCGGGTTTCGAGAAGGGCGAGGCCTACCTCGTGTACGGCCCGATCGGCTGCGGCCGCTGCCGGGCCTGCTCCCGCGGGCAGGACACCTACTGCGAGGACGTCCCCTCCGTGGGGTACATGGCCACCGGCCTCGGCAGGGATGGCGGCATGGCGGAGTACATGACCACGCGTGCGCGCAACCTCGTGCCGCTCGGCGATTCGGACCCGGTGGCGGCAGCGCCGCTGGCCGACGCCGGTTTGACCCCGTACCACGCGATCAAGCGCGTGCTCCCCTACCTGAACGGCGGCGCGAAGTCGGCCCTGGTGATCGGGCTCGGCGGTCTCGGTCTCATCGGCGTGCAGATCCTGAAGGCCCTCACCGGCGCCACCGTGTACGCCACGGACATGAAGCCGGAGCAGATCGAGCAGGCGGAGAAGTTCGGCGCCGTCGGTGTGCCGGGGGGCGAGGGCCAGGCGGAGAAGATCATGGAACTCACGGGCGGGAAGGGCGTCGACGCCGTCTTCGACTTCGTGGGCGTAACCCCCACCATCCAACTCGCCGCGGCCTCGGTGAAGCGCCAGGGTGCCGTCACGATCATCGGCGTGGCCGGGCACCCATTCGAGTGGTCGTTCTACACCGTGCCCTACGAGGTGAACTTCTCCACCACGTACTGGGGCACCATCGAGGAACTCTTCGAGGTGGTGGACCTGTACAAGGCGGGCAAGATTGATCCGGGGGTGGAGGTCTACTCACTGGAGGACGGCCTCGAGGCCTACCAGAAGCTCACGGACGGGAAGCTCTCCGGCCGCGCGGTGATCGCTCCGCACGGGCACAAGTAGCGGACCCGCGAGCATGACGGCCTGCTACTCGGGCTGATGCGGCGCCTCCGTCGGGACCTGGTCCCGGCGGGGGCGTTCCTCATCCCTGGACTCGTAGTAGCCCTCCGCCCGCTTCTTCTTCCGCTCCCGGCTGGCCATCCTCAGGCCGAACCACATCCAGAGCGCCACGAGTCCTAAGGGCAGGAGCACCCAGAGGACCGCCTCCCACCACGGGGCACCCTCGTAGATCGAGATGACCACGGGCAGCGTGAACAACAGCACCACCATCACGAGCGCCACCACGAGCGGGAACGACCACTGCACCTTCCGCTTCCTGCGCGTCGTCCTGACCGGGGCCGAGCCCTCGCCGTCATCGGCCTCGCTCGCCGTCACATCCGGAAGGGATGTCCCGGTCGCGTGGTCCGGAAGGGATGTCGCGGCCGTGCGATCCGGAAGGGATGTCGCGGCGGCGCGGTCCTCGGTACTGACCGGCTCGGCGAAGCTCGCGGGCTCGTATCCCACGGCGGTGGCGCCCGGATAGTCCACATAGCTCTCCCCGCGCTGCTCTGCAGCGTGGATCTCCCGCTGCTTCAGGTAGGGCGGGACGAGGAGCGCCAGCGCCAGGAGGCCCACGGCCAGGAGGGACCACGGAACAACGGGACTGATCCCGTAGTACTCGAGGGCTGTGGAGACAAAGAGGTTGAAGGTGGCACCCACGGTCACCATCGCCGCCAGCGCGATCCCCCACGGGGCGATCGCGTAGGTCAGGTCACTCCAGCGCCTCCGACCCACGGTGACGATCCGGCGCCGCTTCCTCTCCGCAGAGCGGTACGTGCTCGAGGCCCAGAAGCCGTAGATCGCGAGGAACAGCAGGCAGGCGAAGAACAGCAACGCCAGCACCATGAGCCACAGGGGCTGATCGGGGGTCTCGCCCGAGGTGGCGTCCATCACGATCTGGACGGTCATGCTCACCACCACGAGCCCCAGGAAGGCGACCAACAACGGGAAGCGCCAGATCTTCCGAGTGTCCCGATCCACCATGCCGCGCCGGAAGGTCGATCCCTCACCGGGCTCTGACTCCGAATCTGGGAGCTCCGGAAGGTCCTCTTCTAGCTCGAGGGGCTCCTGCAACCCATCGAGCTCGCGGGACTCGCCGAACTCGTCGGATTCGTGCGGGGTGGACATCAGTCGCACCCGTCCGGTCCGCAGGCCTCCCCGGCGTCCGCGCCCACCACCACTCCGGGAACGATCAACGGCGTGGGCGCCGCCGCCGGGAGGAACTCCTCCCACACCTGGGTGAGGGCACCCTCGAACACCTCCGCCGGCTGCGCGCCGGAGATGCCGTACTTCCCGGCGAGCACGAAGAACGGCACGCCGCTGATCCCCAACTCCCCCGCCTCGGCAAGGTCCGCAAGGATCGCGCGGTCCAGCTCGTCGGGCTCGTCATTTCCGTCGACGGCGGCGCTCACCTCGCCCCCGCCGGTGGCGCCGGGCGCGATGGCTGGGTTTTGTGGCGGGAGCCCGCGCGACTGCTCTCCCACCGCGCGATGGGCGGCGTCGTCGGGAATGCCGAGCTGGGAGGCGATACGGAGCAGGACCGTGGGGGCGGAGATGGACTCGCCATCGCGGAAGTGGGCCTCGAAGAGGGCGCGCTCGAGGCGGCGGGTGAGGGCGCCGGTGGGGTCGGTCTGGGTGGCGGCGTGGAGGAGGCGGTGGGCGCGCCAGGAGTTGGCCACCTTCAGGGAGTCGAAGTCCATCGGAAGGCCCTCGGAGGCGGCTGCCTGGATGACGTGGCCGAACATTTGGCGGATCTGGGCCTCGGAGACGCCCTTGCGCTGGGCGAGGTACTCGGTCTCGGTGCCCTCGTAGGCCTCGGGGAGGGTGGGGTCGAGTTGGAAGGAGCGCATGTGGACCTCGACCTGGTCCCTGTGGGGGAATTCGGCGAGCACGCGTTCGAAGCGGGCGAGGCCGATGTGGCACCAGGGGCAGGCGATGTCGGACCAGATGTCTATGCGCATATTCGGTGCAACTGTTGTTCGTGGGGCTTCATTCCGGCGGGTTGGGGTGCCGTGGGGGAAGCGGGCGCCGAGGGTGGGCGGGCGGTGCGTGCCGACGGGGCGGCTACGCGCGATCTACGCGCGATCTCGCCGGGCAGCCATGGCCACGAGCACCACCACGAGCACCAAGCCCGCGGCGATCGCGAT